>NZ_JBFRTN010000037.1:0-50338 GCF_041474095.1 Vibrio sp. 10N.222.54.A3 | reverse complement strand
CTCCTCCTACTCGATTTGCGTTAAGAGCAGAAGCCGACTATTCAGTCGTTTCTTCTTTCACTTCTTCTTTGGTTTCCGTTACCAAATCGAGAACTTGGTTATCGATAAGACGCGTCTTACCTAGGAAAGCCGACATTAGAATCACTGCTTGAGTTGATTCTGAAGTGATCGCTTGCAGAGTTTTAGCATCACAAATGAAGATTTCGTCAGGTTGAAGATCTGCAGCGCGTAGCTGGTCAGTAGCATCTTCAATCACTGATGCGTAATCATCGCGACCACCACGAATAGCGCTGCTGATCCAGCGCATAGTACGCGCTAAAACGGGCGCTCGTTGGCGCTCGTCAATCGTTAGGTTGCTATTGCGAGAGCTCATTGCCAAACCATCCATTTCACGAACGGTCGCAACGCCGACAACTTCAATGTCTAATGCTAAATCAGTGGTCATCTGGCGAATAACAGCAAGTTGCTGAAAGTCTTTCTCGCCGAAGCATGCAAAGTCTGGCTGAACGATATTAAACAGTTTAGTGACAATGGTTGATACACCACGGAAGTGACCTGGACGAGAGGCACCTTCAAGCATGTGAGATATGCCAGGGACCTCAACAAACGTCTGCTTGTCTAATCCATCTGGGTACATCACCTCTGGCGTTGGTGTAAATACTAGCTCAACACCTTCACCTGTTAGTTTGCTTAAATCTGCTTCTAACGTTCGAGGGTAGTTGTTTAGGTCGTCTGCACGGTCAAACTGCATTGGGTTTACAAAGATGCTTACCACAACGATGTCGGCCAGTTCACGAGCTTTCTTTACCAGAGTCAGGTGGCCTTCATGCAGGTTTCCCATTGTCGGTACAAAAGCAACCGTACGTCCATCACGCTTAAACTGTTTAATCTGCTCACGAAGAGCTGCTATTTCAGCAAAAGTTTGCATACTTACTCCTAAGCGATTGTATGAGCTTCATCAGGGAAGCGCGCGCTCTCTACTTCTTCTTTGTATAGAGCTACTGCCTTACGCATATCACCTGTTTCTGCTAGGAAGTTCTTAGAGAACTTCGGCATGTAGTTCGCAGAAATACCGAACATGTCATGCATAACCAAGATCTGACCATCGGTAACATTACCTGCGCCGATACCGATAACCGGTACGTCACAAGCTTCTGTAATTCGTTTTGCCAATGAAGCTGGCACACATTCAAGTAGAACGATTTGAGCGCCTGCGTTTTGCAGTGCTAACGCGTCAGCAACCATTTTGTCGGCTTGCTCGTCGTCACGACCTTGAATCTTGTAACCACCAAAGATGTTCACAGATTGAGGCGTTAAGCCTAAGTGCGCACATACTGGTACTGCGCGTTCTGTTAGCATTTTCACAGTATCAACCAACCAGCTTCCGCCTTCGATTTTTACCATGTTCGCGCCAGCACGCATCAAGGTAGCTGCGCTCTCACAAGCTTGTTCTGGCGTTGCGTAGCTCATGAAAGGCATGTCAGCCATAAGAAGACAGTTCGGGCTACCAGCACGCACTGAGCGAGTATGGTAAGCAATGTCTTCAACAGTTACTGGTAATGTATCGTTATGGCCTTGTAAAACCATACCCAGTGAATCACCGACAAGCAGAACTGGCATTTCTTGGCTTTCGAATAATTGAGCAAAGCTCGCATCATAAGCTGTCGAAGTCGCGAATTTACGGCCTTCACGTTTGCATTTGATCAGGTCGTTAATGGTTACTTTTTTCATTGGTTTTCCTTAATGCGCTTGGCTATTGTTGCCAAACATTGAGCCCGTTCTTATCTACTATTTTCAGTAGTTCTGTCAGCTCAGTCCCATCAGGGAGTTGTAAACTTGGTGCGATTTCAGCAAGCGGGTAGAGTACAAACTCTCGTTCTTTCATTCCATAATGAGGAACGATTAAGCGCTCTGAATCGATCACCTCATTGCCGTATAACACAATGTCGAGGTCCAAGGTTCTTGGCCCCCAACGCTCGTCTTTACGGACGCGCCCTTGCTCTAACTCGATCTTTTGAGTGCAATCAAGCAGTTCAATTGGCGTTAATTCGGTTTGGATAGCGACTACCGCGTTGATGTAGTCCGGTTGATTTTGCGGCCCCATTGGAGTGCTACTATATAGCTGAGAGGTCGCAATAAACGTTGATCGCGGTAGGCTTTTTAGCGTTTCGATAGCCAAATTTGCTTGGCTAACTGGGTCGGCAAGGTTGCTGCCGACCGCAATGTAAGCCGTTATCATTCTGATTGCTTACTCTTTTTGTTTCGGTAAGTCTTACGGCGACGATGGCCTGACTTTGATGGTGCTGCAACGTCGTTAGCCATCGCTTGACGCATGTTGCGACCGGCTGTTTGATAACGCTCCCACCATTTCGCAAGATCTTTAGTTTCGCCACCCTCAATCTCACCACGCATTTCTAGGAAATCGTAGCCTGCACGGAACTTGTTGAGCTCCATTAGGCGAACAGCGCGTTTACCGTTGCGACGAGGCAGTCGAAGTTGTAGTTGCCAAACTTCGCGAATGGTTGCGGTGTGACGGCGAGGAATCGCAATAGACTTTACTTGCTGATCAAGAATGATGTTACTCGCTTCCATGATCGCATCGTAGTGTGCCATACCCTGTTCAGCGACAAGTTTGTCTGCCAGCTTGTTCATTGGGTACCAAAGCATCGCTGCGAACATGAATGCTGGGTTTACTCGCTTACCGTCTTCGATGCGAAGGTCGGTTGAATCGAGAACCAAATCAAGCATCTGCTCTGTGTGAGAGTCGTAATCTTCTGTGAAGTATTCCGCTACAGCTGGGAACATCTGCTGAAAGAGGTTGTACTCGCGCATTAGGTGGTAGGTTTCTAAACCGTGACCTGATTGCAGCAATTTCAGAGACTCTTCGTAAAGACGCGCTGCCGGGATATCTCTTAGAAGGTGCGCTAACTCTTCAATCGGGTCAGCTGTGTCTTCTTCAATATCGAAATCCAGTTTAGCGGCGAAGCGCATTGCACGTAGCATGCGCACTGGGTCTTCACGGTAACGCGTTTCTGGATCGCCAATCAGGCGGATCAGTTTATCTTCTAAATCTTCTACACCACCCGCGTAATCGTGGATGCTGTAGTCTGCAATGTTGTAGTACATCGCATTGATTGTGAAATCACGACGCTCTGCATCTTCATCAACACTGCCATACACGTTATCGCGCAATAGCATGCCTTCTTTCGATTGTGCAGACACGTTTTTCGATGGTTCTTGGTGGTGGCCACGGAAAGTTGCCACTTCAATGATGTCACGACCAAACATGATATGTGCCAAGCGGAAACGGCGACCGATAAGGCGACAGTTTCTGAAGAGGTGTTTGATTTGCTCTGGCGTTGCGTTGGTCGCAATATCAAAATCTTTTGGCTGAGAGCCTAATAAGATATCGCGTACACCACCACCGACTAGAAATGCGTCAAAACCCGCACCATTCAGGCGATATAGCACTTTTAGTGCGTTGTCGCTGATCTGCTTGCGTGAAATATTGTGCTCTTGACGAGTATAAATATTCAGAGCTAATTCGTGGAATCCGCGTTGTTCGCTTGGGGTATTGTCGTTTGTATTCATTAGTTTAGAACAAAGTAGGTATCGCCAACTTTGTTTTTCTCTTAGTCCAAAGTGGTAGTGCAGAGTTTAATTGCGGCTAATAATAGCTTAGCGCGAGCCATTTGAGAACATCGTCTGCTTAACCACAGTGGTTGGTTATGGCATTTTTATGTGTCGTTTTTGCTATTTGCCGTGAGTTTCGAGCTAATTACAGTGCTCTTTTTGTAAACTATCAGGTAACTGACTGACGTTCCATTGCTGGCAGCCCCACAATAAAATCTCATCCATTGAAGCCTCACAAAGGGCTGTCGGGATATCAAAACCTAAGAATCGCATCGCGTTGAGTAACGTTGGTTTTGGATTGTCGAGATTGATTGCGGTGGCATGGTTCTGTTTTGACAGTTTATTCCCCAAGTCATCGGTTGCCAATGGTAAGTGCAAGTAGCTCACTGTTTTTTGCTTGAGCGTCTTGTACAAACTGATTTGTCGACCTGTTGGTTCTATCAGGTCTGCGCCTCTTACGACTTCCGTTACTCCTTGTTCGATGTCATCAAGTACCACAGCCAAGTTATAGGCAAACAATCCATCTCTGCGTTTAATAATAAAATCTTCTTCAGCTAATGCTTTAGGGATTTGAATCGTGCCGTGGCGCACATCATCAAAGGACTCTACAGGAAAATCCATGCGCAAGCGCACCGCTTGCTCACCTGAATCGATTAAGCCTGCATCTCGACAGTGACCATTGTAAAAGCCACCTAAAGCCTTTATCTGCTTACGAGTACATTGGCAGTAGTAGGCTTGATTGTCAGCGACCCATTGATCGATTTGAGCTTGATACAAGCCATGACGCTGGCTTTGATAAACGACTTCACCATCCCAAAATAGATGGTAAGCCTCAAGCGTCTTAAGAATCAGGTCTGCAGCGCCGGCCATTTCTCTTGGTGGATCTAAGTCTTCCATACGAACCAACCATTTTCCTTGGTTAGATTTTGCTTGGAAGTAACTACCAAGAGCAGCAACAAGTGAGCCAAAATGAAGAGGACCTGACGGTGATGGTGCAAAGCGCCCGATATAATTCATGTGTGAACAACCTAATCTGGATGGTACCGCAGTAACCGATTCTTAAGACGTTTGACAAGAGCTTTAATGCCTAGAACTAAGCTTCAATCTATAGAACAAGGTTTGATGTATAGAACTAAGGCTTAAAGCTGCTATTTACTATCAAGCGTGTGAAATACTTCGCTTGGATAACAAACAAAAAAGGGAGCCAAGGCTCCCTTTCTTTACATCTGCAAGAATTAACCTTGCATCTGTTTTTCTTTGATCTCTGCAAGTGTTTTACAGTCAATACAAAGATCAGCAGTTGGACGAGCTTCAAGGCGACGAATGCCAATCTCGATACCGCAAGAATCACAGAAGCCGAAATCGTCTTCTTCGATCTTGTCTAATGTCTTCTCAATTTTTTTGATAAGACGACGCTCACGGTCACGGTTACGTAACTCTAGGCTGAATTCTTCTTCTTGAGAAGCACGGTCAACTGGGTCTGGGAAATTCGCTGCTTCGTCCTGCATGTGGTGCACAGTACGATCAACTTCTTCCCTGAGCTGGTTGCGCCAAGCTGCTAAAATTTTTGTAAAATGTTCCGTTTGCTCAGGTGACATGTACTCTTCACCTGGCTTCTCTTGGTACGGTTCAACACCTGCGATGGCTAGGATGCCTAGCGCTTTTTTCTTAGATTCTGGCATACAGCATCTCCTATTTACACCTAGTCAACTGCAAAGCAGCTAATTTTAAGGCGGGTATCTATAGCAGAAAGAACGAATGGTGGCAAATACTCTTATTCAAACTTGCAATCAATGTGATTAGTTCAGCATCTTTGCCTAGCTATTGATAAATTCAACAGCTTGTTTTAGTTGTATTTGAGTACTGCTGAGCTCTGCTTTATAGCAAAGCACTTGAACTCCAGCGTCTTGTGCTTGTTTTAGTAATAACGAATATTTGGCGTCTATATGGTGTGCCGCAGACACTTTTTCAATACCTGAATGTAAAACAGTGAATAAAAGTACGGCTCTATTTCCAGATTCGACCATTTCTGTGAGTTCACGCAGATGTTTTTGGCCTCTGGTTGTGACCGCATCAGGGAAAAAACCTTGCCCTTTAGTTGACGTTTCTAGCTCGTCGAGCAAAGTGACGCTTTTCACTTCGATATAGCAAGGCGGCTTTTCGTTATCTTCAAGCAGAATATCAATGCGACTATTCTCACTGCCATATTTCACTTCGGTTCGTAACGCGTTATAACCTAAGAGTTCAACTATAGTCCCATTTTCAATTGCTTCCACTGCTAGCTGGTTTGCCCGCGCAGTATTTACACAAATACGATGACCTTTGTCTGTTTCTGAGATCTCCCAGCTGTTTGGGTACTTTCTTTTTGCATTATCGGAGGTTGAGTACCACACCGTATTGCCAGGAGTCGCACATCCTGTCATCGCTCCAGTGTTAGCGCAGTGAATAGTACGCTCGCTACCGTCAGGAAGTTGGATGTCAGTGAGGAAACGTTTATAGCGTTTAATAAGAGTCGCAGGCTCTAATGGCGGATTGAAGTGCATATTACTTATTTAGACAGGTAGGTTTTTATGTACAATGTTGCCAACATTACACCACAAGGTTCTCCCATTGCCACAACTGCCCATAGAAGCTGTGATGCCAGATCTGCTCGCTGGCGTAGAAACACACACTCAACTTATTCTAAAGGCCGCTCCCGGTGCGGGTAAGTCAACATTCTTCCCTTTACAGTTAGTTAAGACCAACGCCGTTCAAGGCAAAATCATCATGCTTGAACCGAGGCGTTTGGCTGCAAGGAATATTGCTACTTACTTAGCGAGCCAATTGGGAGAAAAGGTGGGAGAGAGCATTGGCTTTAGAGTTCGTGGTGAATCTAAAAGCAGCAGTGCGACTCGCTTAGAGATTGTTACTGAAGGGATCATGACAAGAATGATCCAAACCGACCCTGAATTAACTGGGGTTGATATGGTGATCTTTGATGAATTTCACGAGCGCAGTATTCACGCCGATACCGCATTGGCGTTTAGCTTAGAGATCCAAGAGGCGTTGCGTGACGATCTGAAAGTGGTAGTGATGTCGGCAACTTTAGATCAACAAGCTCTGCAAACTTTGCTGCCGAATGCCAAATACGTTGAATCACAAGGTCGCACCTTTCCGGTCGATTTCCGTTATCAGCCTCTTAACGCAAATGAATATCTAGCCCCTAAAATGGCTAACGTGATTCGCTCTCTGATGGAGAAAGAGTCAGGCTCACTTCTGGCCTTTTTGCCGGGCGTTTCTGCGATTAAGCAGGTGGAATCTCAACTAGAACAATTCGCCAATGATATCGATGTGTGTCCTCTGTATGGGCAACTCAGCTTTTCTCAACAGCAGAAAGCGATCGCGCCATCAGAGAAAGGGCGTCGAAAGGTGGTGTTAGCGACCAATATTGCTGAGACTTCTTTGACGATTGAAGGTATTCGATTGGTGGTTGATTCTGGGCTTGAACGTGTGGCGAAGTTCGATCTGAAAACCGGTATTACTAAGCTTGAGCAAGTGAAAATCTCGCAATCTTCAGCTGAACAACGAGCAGGTCGTGCGGGACGAATTGAAGAGGGCTTGTGCGTTCGTTTGTACAGCGAAACGCAGCTGATGCAGCAACCAGCTATACCAGAACCTGAAATTCTTCATTCTGATTTGTCTTCGCTGGTGTCTGAATTGACGCAATGGGGCGCTGCGAGTGCTGATGAACTGCAATGGTTAGACGTTCCACCCAAAGCTTCTATCGGGCAAGCCAAGCAACTCTTACAGACTCTTGAATTGTTAGACGATAATGGTCAATTTACGGCATTAGGAAAACAGGTCCAACGTTTAGGTCTAGAGCCTCGTATTGCCAGCATGTTGGTTAAAGCGCAGCAAGGTAGTCCTGCTCTGTTGAATGTCGCGATTGTTGCTGCTGCTTTGCTGGAAGAGCCGGAGCGCAATGTGACGGATATTCAACACTCTTTGCATCGACTTAAGCAAAGAAAACATTCCAAAAATAGCGTTGTGATGCAGCGAGCGAAAAGTCTCGCGAGCAAACTCAATCATCACTTAGATTTGTCACAAGCTGACGAATCATTGCTACCATTAGTGCTTTGTTTTGCCTTCCCAGACCGGATTGCACAAGTGAGAAGCGCGACCAGCAGTGCTTTCCTTTTGGCGAATGGCCACGGTGCTGAGGTTCGTGATGATGATCCACTGGCGAACAATAACTATATCGTAGTGATTGATTTGATGCGCAGCACAGGGCGAGCCAGTCAGATTTTCTTAGCCACCGCGGTTGATATCGCACAGTTAGAAGCTGAATTTCCAAAACTGTTTGTGCGTTCCGATTACGCCGATTGGGATGAGAAACGTGGCCGTTTAGTTGCTGAGCAGCGTGTATCTCTGGGCAAGTTGATTATCAGCACCAAAGCTTTACCTGATCCCGATGCGAATCAGGCGAGCCAAGCGCTGCTCAATTATGTCGCTCGATGTGGGTTGGATCGCTTAAATTGGACAGCTTCGGCTAAGCAGTTGGTTGAGCGTGTACGCTGTGCAGAGCTTTGGATGCCTGAGCATGATTGGCCAGCGATGGACGATGCGAGTTTGATTGAACACCTTGATGAGTGGCTATCTCCCTATCTGAATGGCATTAAGTCGGCAAAAGGACTGTCTAGTGTTTCGATTGAGCAAGCATTGTCGGCTTATCTTGGTTGGCCTTTGAATCAAGAAATCGACCAATGGTTGCCAACGCACTATCTGATGCCAACAGGCAGCAAGAAGGCCATTCGTTATCAATATCAATCTGAACCAGTGATCTCAGTGCGAATGCAGGAAGTCTTTGGCGAACAAGACTCGCCATTGATCGCGCAAGGGCGTAAAAAAGTAGTGCTTGAGCTCCTTTCTCCAGCACAGCGACCACTACAAATTACTCAAGATTTAGCTGGCTTTTGGGCTGGCGCGTACAAAGAAGTACAAAAAGAGATGAAGGGCCGTTACCCAAAACATCCTTGGCCGGATGACCCTGCTAACCATGTAGCAACCACTAAAACTAAACGACAGTTGAATCGATGATGACCAAAATGTTAACGCCAAAAAAGGCACCACCTAAAAAAGCGCCAGCAAAGAAGTCACCAGCGACCAAAGCCAAGCCAAGAAAACCAAGAGCGGCTGCGAAAAAGACCAAACCTAAGGCTAAGAAATCTGGCAAAAGAGGTTGGTTGAAGATCCTATGGGGCATTTCTTGGAAAGCGGGCTTAGCGCTTGCGGCATTGCTGTTGTTCGTCGGTATTTATCTTGATTCTGTGGTCAAACAGCGCTTTGAAGGTCAGCTGTTTGATTTGCCAACCGTGGTTTATGCGCGAGTGCTAGACCTGTCTCCGGGAACTCCGGTGAGTTTGGTTCAGGTTAAGAATGAGCTCGATGTACTTAATTACCGTAAGGTGAACGCGCCTCGTCACCCAGGCGAATACTCTTCTTCTTCGACCAAGATTGAAATGATTCGTCGTCCGTTCGAGTTTGTTGATGGACCGGAAGCGGATCGTCATGTGATGCTGCACTTCAATGGTAACGAATTAACTCGCATTCAGTCGCTGGAGAAGAAAGGCGACATGGGCTACCTGCGTGTTGAACCGAAAATGCTTGGCATGCTTGAGAAAAGTAACGATGAGCAGCGCCTGTTCTTAAAACGCAATCAGTTCCCAGAAGTGATGGTTGATGCCTTACTGGCAACCGAAGACCGAAACTTCTATCAACACGATGGTGTGTCGCCACTGGCCATCGCTCGTGCAATGGTCGTTAACGTCAAAGCTGGGCGAACGGTACAAGGTGGTAGTACGCTGACACAACAGTTGGCAAAAAACCTGTTCCTGTCCAGTGAACGTACATTGTGGCGTAAGGTTCGTGAAGCCTACATTGCACTTATCTTAGACCATCGTTACAGCAAAGACCGTATCCTAGAGGCTTACTTAAACGAGGTTTACCTTGGGCAAAATGGTGGGCAAGCGATCCATGGCTTCGGTTTAGCGTCTCGCTTGTACTTCGGTCAGCCAATTCAAGAGCTGCGCATCGATCAACTAGCACTGCTGGTAGGTATGGTGAAAGGACCGTCGTATTACAATCCGGTTCGTTATCCTGAGCGTGCCAAGACTCGACGAGATCTGGTTCTTCGCTTATTGATGCAGCAAGACATATTAACTCCGCGACAATACGAAGAAGCGGCGAGTCGTGATTTGGATATTCAAGACAACCCGCGCATTGCTAGCCGTCAGCCCGCTTACTTCCAACAAGTAAATATTGAGCTTAAGAAGTATGTCGGCGATCGATTTGAGGCGAAAAAAGGGATTCGAGTCTTTACCTCTCTGGATCCGGTCTCTCAAGACAAGTTAGAGAAGTCGATTGCACGTAAGGTGCCTGATTTATCGAAAACCGCAGGTAACAAACTGGAAGCTGCGGCTATTGCCGTGGATAGAAATACCGGTGAAATCCGAGCTATGGTCGGTGGTAAGCGTACTGGCTACGATGGCTTTAACCGTGCCTTGAACGCGAGTCGTCCTATTGGTTCTTTGGTTAAGCCAGCAATCTACTTAACCGCATTAGAGCAGCCCCAGAAGTACACGTTAGCGACAACATTGAAGGACACGCCATTGAGCTTGAAAGGCAGTAAAGGCAGTGTATGGAGCCCAAGAAACTTCGATCGTAAGTTCCGTGGCGATGTGCCTTTGTATGTGGCGCTTTCTAAGTCTTACAACGTACCTACCGTTCGTTTAGGCATGCAGTTAGGCATTGATAGCGTCTCGGATACGATTGGAAAGCTGGGAGTCGATAAAAATGAGATTCGTCCAGTACCATCGATGTTTTTGGGTTCGTTCTCACTGACTCCATTCCAAGTCGCGCAGATGTATCAAACCATTACTAATTCTGGGCGTATTGCACCTTTGTCTGCACTTCGCTCTGTGGTTGATAACGATGGTGAGGTTTTGTATCAGTCGATTCCTCGCGTATCACAAAGCGTCGACCAGCAAGCCGCTTGGTTAACAACCTATGCGATGAAGCGTGGTGTATCGGAAGGTACAGGCCGTTTCCTACAAGGTCAGTTTGCATGGGCAGGGTTAGCTGGTAAAACGGGCACTAGTAATGACAGCCGAGACAGTTGGTTCGTGGGCGTTGATGGCCGTGAAGTGACGACCATCTGGCTAGGGCGTGATGATAATAAGCCGACTAAACTTACTGGTTCGAGTGGTGCGTTACGTGTTTATGCCGATTATCTGAAACAGAGAACACCCGAGCAGTTATTATTGCCTTGGCCGACAGGAATTGTCACCGCTAACTTTACTCGAACTTCTGAAGGGGCTTTAGAGTTTGATTGTGACGGTGCAGTTAAACTGCCACTTTGGGATGAGGGTGGAAACATTAAAAAGGGCTGTGAAAGTCAACCAAAACAGTGGCTAAAGAAGCTTTTTCAGTGGTAAAGTCGTAACAAGAAAGAATGACAAGGACAGTTAAAATAATGATTTCTCGTTGGTTAGTGAGTGGCTTAGGTGTTGTCGGTACTGTGATCAGTTTTCAGCTGTTTGCATCCACCGCGACACAGATTGATCAATCTCAGCAGGCTGAACAAGCTCATAAAAGGCCAACCGTTGCTGTCGTTCTTGCTGGTGGTGGGGCAAAAGGTGCAGCTCACATTGGTGTGCTTAAAGCTCTAGAAGAGATGCAAATCCCGGTTGATTACATTACCGGTACCAGTATGGGCTCATACGTTGGTGGTCTTTATGCGACAGGGATGAGCGCAGACGAGATCGAGAGCTTTATTTATACGGTTGATTGGAATCGCGGTTATCGTGATCGCGTTAACCGTAGTGATCGCCGTGTACGTGACAAAGAATATGAAGACCGCTACCAACTGAACACCGATCTCGGCTTAGGTTGGGGCGAAATCAAAGCAAGGAAAGGGGTGGTGCAAGGCCAGAATATGTTGCGTATTCTGCGTGAGACCACGGGTAATCTATCCTCATTCGATTCTTTCGACCATCTTGCTATCCCATACCGTTCAGTCGCAACTGACATTATCGAACTTGAAGAGGTGGTCATCGATCATGGCCACCTTGTTGATGCCATGATGGCGAGTATGTCAGTACCCGGCGCGCTTCCCCCTTATTCCTTAGATGGTCGAATGCTGGTTGATGGTGGTGTCACCAATAACATGCCCGTCGACGTAGCCAGAGCGATGGGCGCGGACATTGTCATTGCGGTGGATATCAGTACCAACTACAAAGGCAAAGATGATTTCACGAATTTTCTAGCCGCAGCTGACCAACTCTCTAATTATCTTGTTCAACGCAGCACCCAAGAGCAAGCTGAAACTTTAACAGACGATGATGTCTTCCTGCGCCCAGATGTTGGGGAAATGGAGACGACAGAATTTGATAAAATGCCATCGGCTTTCCTCGCGGGCTATGAAGCTGCTAAGCAGCATACTGATGAACTTTCTAAGCTATCGCTCTCAAATGCCGATTATCAGCATTATATCGAGGACAAACAAAAAGCGCGCAGACAGCTAAAACACGGCGATAAGACCGTCGTTGACCGAGTTGTTATCAATAACAATACCCACTATTCCGATAAGCTGATCGAAAACCGTTTAAACCTTGATTCAGGTGAGATTCTGAAGACCAGTGAAATTGAATCTAAAGTACAAGACCTCTATGCGCTAGATAGATTCGAGTTGGTGACTTATGAATTTGACACGGTAGATGGCGAGGAGCAACTGCTGGTCGATGTGAACGAAAAATCTTGGGGGCCAAACTACCTCAACTTTCGATTCTTTCTTGAAGATGATTTCTCTACTACAAGCCAATACTCGCTCGGTGTCTCAGCCAACTTTACTGATATTAATAAGCATGGTGCAGAGCTAAGAACCAATATCGAGATGGGAACGGACAAGCGAATTGAAGCGGAACTTTACTCGCCATTCTTTTCGAGTCAAAAGCTGTTTACTTCGGCATCGGTTGTTTACAGCAAAGAGAACAGAAACCTACCCGCAGATATTGATGATATTGAAGAACCGACACTGGACGTAACGAAAGATTATCTCCCTATGACGTATAGTGAATATGTCGGTGAATTGGCATTAGGCTATCAACCAACCTTGTGGCAGGAGCTGACATTTGGTGTTCGTTATACAGATGGGGATGTTGAGGTTTCTTCGTTACCTTCATTGGGCAGTGGTGGCTACAAGCGTATTGGTGGCTTCATGGGTTACCGACTGGATACTTTGGATAATTTCAGCTTACCGACCAAGGGTTACTTTGTCGATTTAGAGTACCTCGTTTCTCATGATGATTTTGATAATGACAGCTCTCTTGGTGAATCGGATTTAACGTCTGAGAGTGATACGGTTTATGAGTTTTCGGCCAATTTCATGGCAGCAAAGAGTATTGAGAAGCATACTTTAGTCGCAAAGCTGGATTACGGTATTGTAGAGAGCAAAAATTCGATTTTCCCTATTGATCCCAAAGAGCTTGGTGGCTTCTTAAACCTGTCAGGTATTCCAAGGAATAGTATGATTGGTCAGAACTTGGCTTACACCAGCCTTATTTATCGTTATAAGTGGTTTGAAAATGACTTCGGCCTTTTTAAATCACCATTCTACGTGGGCGCATCCATTGAGCATGGTGGTGTTTGGTCGAACAATGATTTGAGTATTGATGAAGCGCCAATGTACACCGCGGGTTCTGTTTTCGCGGGTGTTGATTCTCCAATCGGGCCGATCATTTTAGCTTATGGCCGAACCGAAGATAATTTCGATTCGGTGTATCTGATTGTAGGTACGTCCTACAAATAATCATGCGCAGAGTCGCCATTTAAGTGCGTAATTAGGCAAAAATAGTGGGACTTTCGTCTTAACTTGCTATGTTGGTCAAAATGATAAGATTTTAATTTAACGTTAAATTTGCTATTCTACCGCCCACAGTTTGGCCTCTATGACGCCGCTCATCAATACAAATTGAATGACAAAAATGGCAATGGAGAGCCAAGTTTCCAAGGATGTTCACTTCTTTATTTTACTAACAATTATGAAGGAAAGAAGTGAACCGCAATGAGAGGAAAAAAGTCGTGCTTGAAGCCTACCGTAAACACGTCGAAGAACGTGCTGCCGAAGGAGTTGTTCCAAAACCACTAGATGCTGAGCAGGTAGCTGGCCTAGTTGAACTTCTGAAGAATCCACCTCAAGGTGAAGAAGAAATCATTCTTGACCTACTAGAAAATCGCATTCCACCGGGTGTAGATGAAGCTGCTTACGTAAAAGCTGGCTTCCTTACGGCTATCACTAAAGGTGAAGTAGCTTCGCCACTAGTAAGCAAAGCAAAAGCTGCAGAACTGCTTGGTACCATGCAAGGCGGTTACAACATCGAATCTCTAGTATCTCTACTAGACGATGCTGAGCTTGCTCCAATCGCTGTTAAAGCGCTATCTCATACTCTACTGATGTTCGATGCGTTCTATGACGTAGAAGAGAAAGCGAAAGCTGGCAATGCTGCTGCACAACAAGTACTTCAATCTTGGGCTGATGCTGAATGGTTTACAGCGAAAGATAAAGTAGCAGAAAAAATCACAGTAAAAGTATTTAAAGTCACTGGTGAAACGAACACCGATGACCTATCTCCAGCGCCTGATGCATGGTCACGTCCTGACATCCCAGTACACGCGAAAGCGATGCTGAAGATGGAACGTGATGGCATTACTCCTGATGAACAGGGTAGCGTTGGTCCAATCAAACAAATTGAAGAAATGCAAAAAGATGGCATTCCACTGGCTTACGTTGGTGATGTTGTTGGTACAGGTTCTTCACGTAAATCGGCAACAAACTCAGTACTTTGGTTCATGGGTGAAGATATCCCATTCGTACCAAACAAGCGTACTGGCGGTGTTTGTCTTGGTGGTAAAATTGCACCAATCTTCTACAACACAATGGAAGATTCAGGCGCACTACCCATTGAACTGAACGTACAAGACATGAACATGGGCGATATCATTGATATCTACCCGTACGAAGGTGTTGTTCACAAGAACGGTTCTGTGATCTCAAACTTTGAGCTAAGCAAAGTACTTCTTGATGAAGTGCGTGCTGGTGGCCGTATTCCACTGATCATCGGTCGTGGTCTAACGGGTCGTGCTCGTGACGCTCTAGGTCTAGCTGAAACGGATCTGTTTGCTAAACCAATCGATCCATCTGCATCTGATAAAGGCTACACGCTAGCTCAGAAGATGGTTGGTAAAGCATGTGGCGTTGAAGGTGTTCGTGCTGGTCAGTACTGTGAACCTAAAATGACGACAGTCGGTTCTCAAGATACGACCGGTCCTATGACTCGTGATGAGCTTAAAGATCTGGCGTGTCTTGGTTTCTCTGCAGACCTTGTAATGCAGTCTTTCTGTCACACATCGGCATACCCTAAACCAGTCGATGTAAACACTCACCATACGCTACCTGATTTCATCATGAATCGTGCGGGTGTTTCACTTCGTCCGGGTGATGGCGTTATCCACTCATGGCTAAACCGTATGCTTCTTCCTGATACTGTAGGTACAGGTGGTGACTCGCATACTCGTTTCCCTCTAGGTATTTCATTCCCTGCGGGTTCTGGCTTGGTAGCATTTGCTGCAGCAACAGGCGTTATGCCTCTTGATATGCCTGAATCTATCTTGGTTCGCTTTAAAGGTGAAATGCAACCGGGTATCACGCTACGTGACCTAGTACATGCCATTCCTCTTTACGGCATCAAGCAAGGCCTACTAACGGTAGAGAAAGCCGGTAAGATCAACGAATTCTCTGGTCGTGTACTAGAAATTGAAGGTGTTGAGCACTTATCTGTTGAGCAAGCATTTGAGCTTTCTGATGCATCTGCTGAGCGTTCTGCTGCAGGTTGTACCGTTAAGCTTTCTGAAGAGTCTATCTCTGAGTACTTGAACTCGAACATCGTGATGCTGAAGTGGATGATCGCTGAAGGTTACGGTGATGTTCGTACGATTGAGCGTCGTATTACAGCAATGGAAGAGTGGCTAGAGAACCCTGAGTTGCTATCTGCTGATTCAGATGCGGAATACGCGCACGTTATCGAGATTGATCTTGCTGACATCGATCAACCAATCCTATGTGCACCAAACGATCCAGATGATGCTCGTCTTCTATCTGACGTTCAAGGCACTGAGATTCAAGAAGTGTTCATCGGTTCTTGTATGACGAACATCGGTCACTTCCGTGCTGCAGGTAAGATGCTAGAAGAGTTTAACGGCTCGCTAAATACTCGCCTATGGGTGGCTCCGCCAACGAAGATGGATAAAGACCAACTGACAGAAGAAGGCTACTACGGCATCTTCGGTCGTGCTGGGGTACGTATCGAAACTCCTGGCTGTTCACTATGTATGGGTAACCAAGCTCGTGTTGCTGATGCTTCGACGGTTATGTCGACGTCAACGCGTAATTTCCCGAACCGCTTAGGTAATGGCGCGAACGTTTATCTGGCTTCTGCTGAGCTTTCTGCTGTTGGCGCGATTCTAGGTCGCATCCCAACGAAAGAAGAGTACTTAGAGTACGCTGAGAAGATTAATGCAACCGCTGCTGATACATACCGTTACCTGAACTTCCATAAAATGGGTCAGTACACGGAAAAAGCAGACACGGTTATCTTCCAAGAGCCTGCGTAACGTCTGATTTTGTTGTAAATATAATTAAGGCCGCTGTGAATAGCGGCCTTAATTGCTTTTAGCATACAGAGAGCTCGATTAGTGCTTAATCGTATACATTGCTGCAACATTGCGAGCAGTAAGTTCAATATTTTCAGCCGCTTCAGCCAAAGCTGTCGGCAAGTCTACTGAACGGTTCACTACCGCAAATACCGCGTCGATACCATGCTCATGAACCACACCACAATCACTGGCTAGACAGCCGGCAATACCGATGACAGGCAGTTTATGTTTTTTGGCTGTGCGAGCGACACCAATCGGTGTTTTGCCATGAATGGTTTGGCTATCAATGCGCCCCTCTCCTGTAATCACAAGATCAGCATCTGAGACTATTTCATCTAAATTGACGGCGTCCATTACGATGTTAATACCAGGGCGAAGCTCCGCATTTAACAGGCCAACAAGTGCCGCGCCTAGACCGCCTGCCGCGCCAGCACCAGGGAGATCAATGACATCGACGCCTAACTGGTTTTTCATGATACTGGCATAATGAGCAAGGTTAGCATCTAACAGCTCAACCATTTCTGGTGTTGCGCCTTTTTGCGGACCGAATACTTGTGATGCCCCTTTTGGTCCGCATAATGGATTATCGACATCACAAGCGACCTCTAAGCGTACGTTTTGTAGGCGTGGGTCGAGGTTGGTGAGATCAATGGTTGTCAGTTTTGACAGTTCACCACCACCAAACACCAGCTCGTGACCCTCTGCATCTAGCATACGAATGCCTAGCGCTTGAGCCATTCCTAAGCCACCATCATTGGTCGCACTACCACCAATGCCAATAATAATATGCTCAACACCTTTATCTAATACGGCTTTGATCAACTCACCCGTACCATAGGTAGTGGTTTTTAGTGGATTACGTTGTTCTGGAGAGACTAAATCTAGGCCGGAAGCGGCCGCCATTTCAATAATGGCAGTTTTACCGTCACCGAACATACCGTAGAAGCCTTCGACAATTTCACCTAATGGACCAATCACTGGATGTTGGATGATAGAGCCATTGGTCGCATCCACCAGAGATTGTACTGTGCCTTCACCACCATCAGCCATTGGTAATTTTACGTATTCGGCGTTTGGTATTAGCTGTTTAAAGCCATCTTCAATCGCTTGAGCAACGCCCATTGCTGATAGGCTTTCTTTATATGAGTCAGGAGCAATTACAATTTTCATTTTGATACCTTTAAACTTAAACAAACAGACCAAATACACCGAAGATCATTACTGAGACGAAGGCGATAACAAGACCGACCGCTGACTCATAAGGGATGAGTTTTAGACGTTCATGAATACTCATATGTACCGCACCACCCGTGGCATGGAAGAAGCTACCATGTGGCATATGGTCAAGTACTGTCGCACCAGAGTGGATCATTGCTGCGCCTGCGAGAGCTGGAACACCTAGCTCAAGAATGGTGCTGGCAAATACATTCGATGCCACTACTGTTCCGGCAGTTGTCGATGCGGTTGATAGTGCCATCAGTGCGCCAGAAAACGGAGCAAGTAAGTAAGAAGGCAGCCCAGACATCGTCAGCACTTCAATCAGATCAGCTTTTAGTCCTGAGTTAGCAATGATGCCTGCAATGGTTCCTGTGCCCAGTAGCATTACAGCAACCGGTGCCATACGTGACAAGCCTGAAACCGCAAAGCTATTGGCTTGTTTGAAGCGACCCATAGCCAGTGCACCCAGCAATCCACCCAAGGGTAATGCAATTAGAGGATCAACATTGATATCAGCGAGTGGTCGCAGCGCGAGTAGGGCAATAGCCACTAACGGTGCAACGATTGAAGAAGAAAAGCTTGGCAGTGAACTTTGATCCGCTTTGACCACTTCACTTTCCGCTACTTTTGAACCTTTATTGACGAGGCGCTTTGCCAAGAAGTAGGCGAAAAGCAGCCCAAATAGACCCGGAATCACGCCTGCAGCCATCACAGAGGTTAACGGAACATTGAACGCATCAGCCGCCGCAATGGCATTTGGGTTAGGCGACATGACATTACCTGCTTTACCGCCGCCCACCATCGCCAAAAGGATCGCGGTTTTAGAAAGGTCTGCGCGGCGAGCAATAGCCAGTGCAATAGGAGAAACCGTGATAACGGCCACATCAACGAAAACGCCAACAGCGGTTAAAATCATGGTCGCAATGGCAAGAGCAAGTAAGGCGCGAGTTTCGCCTACTTTTTTGATGATGGATTCTGCAATCGAGGTAGCCGCCCCTGATTCAATTAGTACGCCGGCCAACACACCAGCGGCGAGAATTCGCATCACTGAAGTGACGATCCCTTGGGCACCACCTATCATTAACTCAACGGTTTCGGTGAGAGAAACGCCGCCAACCACGCCGCCAACCAAAGCACCGATGATCATGCCGTAGGTGGGTGGCACTTTTTTAAGAATGAGCGCGATAGCAACAATCAATGCTGAAAGTGCGCCAAGAGTTGAAACTTCAATCATGTTCTATTTCCCAGATAACGATGTGTCATTTTCGGCAAATATAAAGATATAGGGTTGGTAAGTCTTTGTCATTCTCTACAAATAAGTGCTCAAATTGGTCCTTTTAAATTGTGCAGCTGCACATTTTTTAGCTCGACCAGTGGAATAGATTTATTGCAATGTAGAGTTGAAATAGATCGTCTATATTGTTGATATTTAATGATGTTATTTGGTTTATCTTGTCTGTTCGATAGCGTAGCGTATTGCGATGGATATGTAGTTCGTTACAGGTGAGAGCTGAATCACAGTTCTGTTTTAAATATGTCTTCAAAGTTTTGATCAGTATCCCTTTACTGTCCTGTTGTTGAAGATGTAGGTAAGACTGCTCCAGTTGCTCACGAATCCATGGATCTTGTAACAGGCTACTCATAATGGCCGGCAGTCGATAGTCTTGATAGAAAAACATGTCTCCGGGGCGGTTACCGACACTGCGGATAGTGAGCTCAGCGGTATCATATGAGCGTGCTAAACCAGAAAGTCCGGTAAAGTAATCCCCAAGCGCAATCTTGATTTGAAACTTAGCTTCTTTCTTTATTCTTTTGAGTAGCAATTTCACGCGCTTGGCTTCTGCATCCTTGGACCAGCTGTTCCCTATCAGGGTTATAGGCTTGAGTACCACCACTTCGTTTTGTGAAACAGACAAGATACCGACTAAATTATCGCGCTCGGGATATTCAAGTAAATGTACTAATTGCTGTAAGTTTTCCAATGAAGGCGCAGTGTCTCCTATCGGTAACACCTTGACGATGGCGGCAATCCGCGGTTGTGCAAGGTCGAGATCCAGACGCTGTGCGATGGATTGCAGTTGCATGTCATTAAGCGTGCTACCTCGGATTAATTGCAATACCAATTCTTCACGATGCCTCTTATTCCATTCTACTTGAGACATAAGTACAGCTTGTTCAACAATAAGCTCAGCGGTCATCTTCACCAGCTCACCAAAATGATGAACTTGCTGCAGTGTCCCAGAAACCCCAATCGCCCCAATGACATTATCCTGAAATAGAATCGGTAAATTAACTCCAGGCTTAACCCCTTTTAGGTGTTCGGCAGTGGCTTCGTCAATATTAACGACTCGTGATTCGGTGATGGCAAGTACCGCTCCTTCATGTTTTTGGTATAAGCGAGTAGGATCACTGGATCCAATAATGCGACCTTTATTATCCATCACATTAATCGAGTGTGGGATGATCTTCATGGTTCGTTCGACAATTTGTTTGGCAATCATTTCGTTCAACTGCATAGAGCCCTCCTCTTCATTGACTGTGTAGGTTGGATCGTAACGATAAATTCGTCAATACGCTCGTTTCTGACAAGACAATGGTATACTCAGAAATAGTATCGCTTGAGTATTAATGCAGTATAGGTTGAGTTATGGAGTTTGAATTTACTAGAAACACTCTAATGGGTGAATACTATGTGAAATGCAGCATGGGCCATGAGATTGTTGGCCGTTGGCTTCAAGAAGAGATCGGTAAAGATAAGCAAAAATTAGATCATGTGATGGCGTTGATTGAGCAATCTCGACAGGACTTGAGCAATGAAGTGACGTTGCTTGGCAAAGAGATTAGCCTTGCGATTAATGAAGACGAAGTAACGATTCAAGAAAACGTGTTAGCGCATGAGCAAGAGATGGAAGAGGGCAGTGAGTTCGACTTCTATAACTGTGAAAGCCAAGCAAGCTGTGGAATCGACGATTTCGAACTGCTCATCGAACGCTGGATGGATTTTTTAGGTTACTAGTCCTAAGACCTATTTGTTAGTCATTCAGAGCTTTGAAGGCTCCGTTGCCCAAAACTGGAGCAATAAGAGCATCGCGCATTAAGATAGTGAAAAGGCTGCACCATGTTGGTGCGGCCTTTTTCGTTATTACGACCTTATTATCTTCATCTTATTTAAAATCAAGCACTTAACTTTTTGGCACGCTACTTGGATTGTAATAAGAGAATTAACGGATTAAGTAAGAATTTAAGGAACGAATATGAAATTAATAAATGCCATTGTTAAGCCATTCAAATTAGACGATGTACGCGAAGCGCTCTCTGATGTGGGTATTGAAGGTATGACTGTTTCTGAAGTGAAAGGCTTTGGTCGTCAGAAGGGACACACTGAATTGTATCGTGGTGCAGAGTACCAAGTGGATTTCCTACCAAAGGTGAAGCTAGAGATTGCTACCCAAGCTGAGAATGTTGACCGAGTTGTTGAAGCGATTAGCCAAGCGGCACACACCGGAAAAATCGGCGACGGCAAAATTTTTGTGTATGACCTAAGCCAAGCCGTACGAATTCGTACTGGTGAAATGGATGCTGAAGCACTTTAAAGAATTACAAGGACTGGAGACTTTAATATGGAACTTACAACAACAGTAACGGAACTGCGTTACGCACTAGACACTTTTTTCTTCCTCATTTCAGGTGCGTTGGTAATGTGGATGGCAGCAGGCTTCGCGATGTTAGAAGCTGGCCTAGTTCGTTCAAAGAACACCACAGAAATTTTAACTAAGAACATCTGTTTGTACGCAATTGCTTGTACAGCTTTCTTAGTGGTTGGTTACAACATCATGTATGTCGACAACGGTGAAGGCGGTTGGTTGCCATCATTTGGTACTCTAATTGGTACACAAGGTGAAGGCGCAGATCACTCTCTAGAATCAGACTTCTTCTTCCAGGTAGTATTCGTTGCAACAGCAATGTCTGTAGTATCTGGTGCGGTTGCTGAGCGTATGAAGCTTTGGTCATTCCTAATCTTCTCTGTAGTACTAACAGCGTTCATTTACCCTGTTGAAGGTTATTGGACTTGGGGCGGTGGTTTCCTATCAGAAGCGGGTTTCAGTGACTTCGCAGGTTCAGGTATCGTACACATGGCTGGTGCAGCAGCAGCGTTAGCTGGTGTTCTACTACTCGGTGCTCGTAAAGGTAAATACGGTAAGAACGGTGAAATCTACCCGATTCCTGGTTCAAACATGCCACTTGCAACGCTAGGTACATTTATCCTTTGGTTCGGTTGGTTCGGTTTCAACGGCGGTTCTCAACTGATGGTTTCGGATTTTGAGAACGCAACAGCAGTAGGTCAAATCTTCCTTAACACCAACGCAGCAGCAGCAGCAGGCGCAATTGCAGCACTACTAGTATGTAAAACAACTTGGGGTAAAGCAGACCTAACAATGATTCTTAACGGCGCGTTAGCTGGCCTAGTAGCAATCACTGCAGACCCTCTATCACCATCACCTCTATTTGCTGTAGCGATTGGTTCGGTATCTGGTGCATTGGTTGTATTCAGCATCATCGCACTAGACAAAGCTAAGATTGATGATCCAGTAGGTGCTATCTCTGTACACGGTGTATGTGGTTTCTTCGGTCTAATGGCTGTGCCACTAAGCAACGCTGATGCAACGTTTGGTGCTCAGCTAATGGGTGCAGCAGTCATCTTTGCATGGGTATTCGGTGCTAGCCTAGCAGTATGGGCGGTGCTTAAAGCAACAATCGGTATCCGAGTAACGGAAGATGAAGAACTTGAAGGTATGGACATGCACGATTGTGGTGTCGGCGCTTACCCTGAGTTTGTATCAGTAAAATAATCAACAGTCGTCGCCTAATCTGAATGGGTTAGGTTGGACAAAGAAAGCCCCGCAACTCTTGTTGCGGGGCTTTGTTGTATTTACGGTTGCACAATATATAAACACGAACGTTGAAGTTAGGCTCATTGTTTAAGGGGAACGACAAGACACAAAGTTGAAATGGTTTGTTACAAAAGTGAGAGTTTGAATGGTCTGAGTAGACGGATTTTTTGTTGGTCGTCATTGTAATTATGTTAATGATGAATATAATAACGCAACTGATAGACATTATCATTTCGATATAAAGGATTTTACAATGAAGAAACTGCTAACACTTTCAGCTCTAGCGTGTGGTGTAATTGCCCCGACAGCAATGGCTGCGGAAGAAGTAAACGTATACTCTTACCGTCAACCTTTCCTTGTTGAGCCAATGTTCAAAGAGTTCACAAAAGAGACTGGTATTAAAGTAAACGTTAAGTTTGCTAAAAAAGGTTTAGCAGAGAAGTTAGCTCAAGAGGGTGAATACAGCCCAGCTGACGTTGTCTTAACTGTAGATATCAGCCGTCTATCTGAATTAACTAAACAAGGTCTAGTTCAATCTGTAGAGAGCGATGTACTTGAAAAGAACATCCCAGCTCAATACCAAGATACAGATAACGAGTGGTTCGCTCTAACAACTCGTACACGTAGCGTTTATTCTTCACGTGACCGTGTTGGTCGTCTAGGTGAAGAGTTCACTTACGAAGATCTAACTAAGCCTGAATTTAAAGGCAAAATCTGTACTCGTAGTGGTAAGCACCCATACAATGTTTCTCTAGTATCTTCGATGATTGCTCACAAAGGTGAAGCTGAAACGAAAGAATGGCTAGAAGGCGTAAAAGCAAACCTAGCACGTAAGCCTCAAGGTAACGACCGCGCGCAAGTTAAAGCGATTAAAGAAGGTCTATGTGATGTTGCTCTTGGTAACAGCTACTACCTAGGTAAGATGGTTAATGATAAAGAGCAAAAAGCTTGGGCTGACTCTGTTTACATTAACTTCCCTAACCAAGAGACTACAGGTACTCACGTAAACATCTCTGGTATGGCAATGGCTAAATACTCTCCAAATGAAGAGAATGCCGTTAAGCTGATGGAATTCCTATCTGGTGACACAGCACAAAGCATGTACGCAGAAGTGAACTACGAATACCCAGTGAAAGCAGACGTTAAACCTTCTGAGCTTGTTGCTTCATGGGGCGAGTTCAAAGCGGATACTATTTCTCTAGACGAAATTGCAAACCACCACGCGGCTGCAATCAAGCTATTAGACGAAGTTAAGTTCGATCTATAATTTATTACGGTAGGCTTCGGCCTAAGTAAAATGACAACCTCAAGTCGCCATTTTGGCTACTTGGGGTTGTTTGTTATTGGAAAATCACTTTTTGATACAAAGCACCCCGTTGATCCCTTGAGTTATTAGCATCTCACCTTGAAGTCATTAGAGTATATGGGTATAAATAACCCCACCATTAAAAGGATATGAGATGTATTTGCAAATGCATTTGTGTTTCATTAAGCCTCGTTGTAGTTAGGCGATGAAAGAAAAGAATTATTTATGGAACACCAGTAGCGGCATTATTGCTGTATTACTGGTTTTACCGATCTTAGCGATTTTTACGACGGCTGTTGGAGAAACAGATGAGCTATTTTCTCATCTGATGTCCACAGTGATGCCTACCTATGCCTACAATACGGTGGTTTTAGTCATAGGAACCATGTTCCTGTCTTTAGTTTTTGGTATTCCGTCGGCTTGGGTTATGGCAATGTGCCGTGTTCCGGGAGAGCGTGTTTTGCAGTGGGCACTCGTCCTGCCATTAGCAATGCCAGGCTATATTGTTGGCTATATCTTTACCGATTGGTTCGACTTTGCCGGCCCTGTTCAGGTTCTACTGCGAGATCTTACTGGGTGGGGACCCGGTGAGTATTGGTTCCCAGATATTAGAACCTTATCCGGCGCTATTATTGTTCTGTCTCTCGTTCTCTATCCTTATGTTTATTTGCTGTGCCGCGCGGCATTTATGGAGCAAAACGTCTCCTTATTACAATCTGCTCGTTTGCTAAAATGCTCGCCTTGGGAAAGCTTCCGTCGTATCTCCTTACCACTTGTTCGTCCATCAATGGCGGTCGGTTTATCGCTTGTTGCTATGGAGACCATCGGTGACTTTGGTACCGTGAGTTACTTTGCGGTAAATACTTTAACGACTGCGGTTTATGATACTTGGCTAGGCTACTCAAGCTTAACGGCAGCTGCGAAAATATCGGCAATCATGCTGGTTATCGTGATCCTACTGTTGAGCTCAGAGCGATACAGTCGCCGTAAGCAGAAGCTATTCCAGAATCAGTTCAGCAGCCGCGAAGATTTTCGTTACGACCTTTCTGGTTGGAAAAAATGGCTGGCACTATTCTGGTGCTGGGGATTAGTTTGCGTTGCGTTCTTATTCCCTCTTGGCCAGCTCATTATTTACGCCTACAAATATTTTGCTCAAAGCTGGACCCCTGAATTCAGAGAATATGCCATCAACAGCCTTTACGTTTCGGTAGCTGCTGCGATTATTGGCGTGATTATCGCGATGATTGTTAACTTTAATCAACGCGTTAGTCCGAGTAAGAAAAATCAGGCTTATATGCGTCTCGCTTCGATGGGCTATGCCGTTCCAGGCACCGTGTTAGCGATTGGGGTGATGGTACCTGTTTTGTTCATGGATCACTTGGTCAATGACATTGCGAAAGTGATGGAGTGGGGGCGACCTGGTTTGATCTTCTCTGGCTCCATGTTCGCGCTAATTTTTGCCATGGTCGTACGTTTCTCTGCAGTGGCAATTGGCAGTATTGAAAGCAGCTTGAGTAAAGTATCCCCTTCATTGGATATGGCCTCAAAAACCATGGGTTGCAATACCAATCAGATGTTACGCCGTGTTCATTTACCTTTGATTAAACGTGGCGCATTGATCGCTGGCTTATTGGTGTTTATCGAATCAATGAAAGAGTTGAATGCGGCCTTGCTGCTGCGTCCTTTCAACTTCGAGACATTGGCGACTTATGTTTATAACTATGCCTCAGATGAGCACCTAGAATTGGCGGCGATGCCTGCTGTATTATTGGTGTTGGTGGGTTTAATTCCTCTGATCATCGTAAACCGTTCCTTGGAGCAGAAAAACTAATGAGTTGTGCATTATCAATTAAAGATCTGACTTGTAAGTATGAGTCGCAAACCATTTTGGAAGCGCTCTCGTTAGAAGTTGAGCATGGTGAAATTGTTTGTCTTCTTGGTGCGAGTGGCTGCGGTAAAACGACCTTACTGAAGGCGATTGCAGGCTTACTTCCATTAAGTAGCGGTGTGATGAGTTTGAACTGTCAAACCATTGATGATGGCGAGAATTGGTTGCCACCAGAGCAGCGTAACATTGGTATGATTTTCCAAGATTACGCCCTGTTTCCGCATCTGACGGTAAACCAGAATGTCGGCTTTGGCTTGAAAGACCTTTCTGAGCAGCAAAAGAAAGACAAAGTTCAAGAGATGCTGGAGCTGGTTCACTTAGGTGAGTTCGGTGACCGCTACCCACATCAACTTTCAGGTGGTCAACAGCAGCGTGTCGCTATTGCTCGTTCTTTGGCGTACAAGCCAGACTTGCTACTGTTAGATGAACCATTCTCAAACATCGATACTCAGGTTCGTCATGAGCTGATTTCTCAGATTCGCAAGATTTTTAAGAAGCAGGGTGTTACAGCTATCTTCGTAACTCACAGCCGTGAAGAAGCGTTCGCATTTGCAGATAAAATGGCAGTAATGAACCATGGTGTGATTGAGCAGTATGGTTCGGCATCTGAGTTGTATTTCCATCCTTCAAGTAAGTTTGTTGCAGACTTTTTGGGTGGCGGTAGCTACCTCAATGCACAGCGTATTTCGGAGCATGAATTTGAAACCAGTTTGGGTATGGTTGAAGCCAAACCGCAAACGGAGATTGAGTTCGGCAATACATGTGAGCTTCTGCTAAGGCCCCAGCATATCCAAGCAAGTTACGAGCAAGATAGTGCTATTTCGGTGCTAGAACAGCAATTTATGGGTGATCACTGTCGTTATGTAATCGAAGCGCATGGTCAGAAGTTATTAGCAACCTCGTCAGAAGCACTTGAAGTGGGTATGCCGGTCAACGTAAAAGTCGATACCAAAGGCGTATTGGCTTTTTAAAGAGATATAACGCGATACTAATCGTTACAAGAATCGCGATAAAAAAGCCCAGCACTTTAATCAAAGTACTGGGCAAGAGTTCTTCACTTATAGGCTTTAACAAGGCAGTGATTTGTTAAGTCCCATACAAAACTGCTGCACTCTATAAGCCTATAGAGAGAGGAAGTCTTTCACTTTTTGAAGAACACGTTCTGCAGTGTCTTTATCTTCCATTTCTGCGAAGATTCGTAGTAACGGCTCTGTTCCTGAGAAGCGAGCAATCACCCAGCCGCCATTCTTGAAGTACACCTTGGCACCATCTTCATAGCTTACTTTTTCAATTTCGTATTCAAATTCAGGCAGTTGCTTCTCGACGTAGATCTTAGTGTAAAGCGCTTCTTTCTCTGAAGGTTTAAACTTACAATCGCCTTCTGCGGTGTAGGCATAGCCATATTTAGAGTAAATCTCATCAAGTAATTCAGACAGCTTCTTGCCTGTCACACTGATCATCTCAACCAGTAAGCTTGAAGCAAATACGCCATCCTTACCTTTGATATGACCACGAATGGTTAAACCCCCCGAACTTTCGCCGCCAATCAGAGAGTCATCGGCCTCCATTTGTGAGCTGATGTGCTTAAAGCCTACAGGAACCTCAAAGCTCTTCTCACCATGATCCGCCGCGACTTTATCCAGTAGATGTGTGGTTGCGATGTTACGAACGACAGAGCCCTTCCAACCTTTGTATTCCAGCAAGTAGTAGTAAAGTAGGAGTAGTACTTCGTTAGGATGAATGAAGTGACCTTTCTCATCGATGATTCCCAAACGGTCGGCATCGCCATCAGTACCAATACCAATGTCATAGCCTTCTGCTGCAACTAAGTGCTTCAAGCGATAGAGCGTTGCTGCGCTAGGAGAAGGCATTAGGCCACCGAAGTCTGGGTTTTTACCATCGTTGATTACGTCGACATCACAACGACCGTTGATAAGAACCGTTTGCAGAGCGTTTTTCGCCACACCAAACATTGGGTCGATCAGCACGCGTAGATTCGCTTTCTTAATCGATTCAATATCGATGGCATTAATGATGGAATCAACAAAGGCGTTCATCGGGTTGATGATTTCGATCTCTTTGTCATTCAACGCTTGCTCGAAATCGACACGAATAATATCTTCGTTGGTCAGTGTTGCGATTTGCTGTTCGATCTTCTCTGTGATGATCTCATCAGCATCACGGCCACCTTCAATGAATACCTTGATGCCATTGTAATCGGCTGGGTTGTGAGAGGCGGTAATACACGCCGAGTAGGTGCATCCCATCTCTTTTGCTTGGAACATCACGATAGGAGTTGGAACAAACTTATCGATGAAGCTTACTTTGATGTTGTTGGCTGCCAATACTTCAGCAAACCAACATGCGGCTTTATCGGAAAGGAAACGACGGTCATAGCCGATCACAAACCCATTCTTGGCTGCATCTTCGTTGTTGATGATGTTAGCGAGTGCTTGCGCTACCAAACGGACGTTTTCTCTAGTGAACTCCTCACCAATGAAAGCGCGCCAGCCACCTGTACCAAATTTAATCATTAGAAAATCCTTTTAGTCTCATTGTCTCAAGCCTGTAAAGACTTGAGACAAGAGCTGTTCGTTAAATTGCGTGACTAGCCTAGAACAACGACAACATCGTTCACGCTGCCTTCTGCTTGTACTGGGATAGCGCCTTCAACTGATTCACCATTGATAGTGATAGAGGCAACGCCTTTGCTTACTGCATTCGGGTTTTGCACTGTGATGTTGTAAGTTGCGCCACGCCATTGACGAGTAACCTCGAATTCTGGCCAATCAGTCGGGATACAAGGATCAACCGTTAAGCCTTCAAAGCCTGTACGAACACCAAGAATGAAGTTGGTTACCGCGAAGTAAGCCCAACCAGAGGTACCGGTTAACCAAGGGTGGTTTGCACGGCCGTGGTCTTGGTGATCTTTACCCATGATGAACTGCACGTACGAGTATGGTTCTGCGTAACGCGTTTCAATCATGTCGTTTTGGTTGTATGGGTTCAGTGCGTCATAGAATTTCATCGCACGGTCACCACGGCCTAGTTTCGCTTCTGCTACCCAGGCCCATGGGTTAGGGTGAGAGAAGATTGCGCCGTTCTCTTTTACGCCTTGGTAAACGCGAGTTACGAAACCGATATCATCGTTTGGTGTTGCAAATGAAGGAGAGTTTAGGTGTAGGCCGTATTCTGAGAAAAGGTTCTCATCAACAGCGTCCATCGCTTTCTCACCGCGTTCTTGAGATACAGCACCAGATAGAACGGCTAGCGTGTTTGACTCAAGGTGTACACGACCTTCAGCTTGTTGAGCGGTACCGATCTTGTCGCCATTTTTAGTTAGACCACGGATGTACCAGCCGCCTTCGTCATCCCAAAGGTGCGTTTCACACGCTTCGCGAACGTTAGCTGCCATTTCAGTGTATTTCGCAACATCAGCATCGTTATTACGGAACTTAGCAAGATCTAGGAATTCTTGTAGCGCCCAGAAGTGTAGGAATGAAACCATTGAAGATTCACCACCACCTAGGTTCAAACAGTCATTCCAGTCAGCTCGAAGACCTTTACAGATACCCGTTTGACCCACGTATTCAGCAGAGAAGTTCAGTGCCGCTTTCATGTGTTCATAAACTGTCGCCTCGCCACCGTCTGCGTATGGAATCACTTCATCGAAGAAGTCGTGCTCACCGGTTTCCATTACGTATTTGATAATGGTCGGAACGATCCATAGGTGGTCATCAGAACATGTGTCTTCAATGCCGTGGATCTTGTCGTCATCTGACGGTGTTGGAACAACTGTTGGTGATTTTGATGGCTCAACGTCGGCTTTCTCTGGATCGAACCAGTCAGGATCGAACAAGTGTAGACCGTAGCCCGCTTTCACTTGGCCGCGAAGCAGGTCGATAATACGTTTCTTGGTCATTTGTGGGTTGGCATGGGGTACTGAAATAGCATCTTGAGCCGTATCACGGTAACCAAGACCAGTACGACCGCCAACTTCGATGAATGATGCAAAGCGTGACCAAACCACACAGGTTTCCGCTTGGTATAGCGTCCACGTGTTGATCATTGTGTCTAAGCCTTCGTTTGGCGACTTAACTTGGAATTTGTTGCAACGCTCGTCCCAGTGATCTTTGATGCCTTGGAAAGCGGCGTCTACGTTTGCTGTGTCTTGGTACTTCTCACGTAGGCGTTCACCGTTGCCTTTACCGATACCGAGTACATACGCAAAGCGAACTTCTTCACCGGGTTGAATCGTAAATTGCTTGTGCAGAGAACCACAATGGTTGTAACAAGTTTGAGCGCTGTTAGAACACTTACCGTTTTCAACCGCAATTGGATTTGCTTCATCACGGTACATACCAAGGAAGTTGTCACGTTGGCCATCGTAGCTGTCTGGTGAGAAAGTTGAAGCTAGGTAGTAGAAGCCTTCAAAGTCGTTAGTGTTGTAGTACAGGTCGTATTCCAGAACACCTTCTTGGTAAGACGTGCCCGCAGAGTACAAAGACATCTGATGGTTTTGATTGTCTGATTGAATATGGCTGAAAGAGAACTCAACAAACGAGAAAGTGCTGATAGTACGTGGCTTGTCAGTGTTGTTCTTTAATACAACGTCCCAAACTTCTGCATCTTCACCCTTAGGTACGAATAGCGTCTTGGTTGCGGTAATGCCGCTGTATTCACATTTGAATTTTGAGTATGACAGGCCGTGACGAACTTCGTAGTTCGCTTCATCTAGGCTCTTTGCCACTGGTTGCCAAGAGATAGACCAGTAATCACCTGTCTCATCATCACGCAGGTACACATAGTGTCCAGGACGGTCAAAGGTGCCGTTTGGACGGAACTTAGTAACACGGTTGTATTCCGGAGAATTGTAGAACGAGTAACCGCCCGCATTGTGCGAAATCACGGTACAAAACTTTTCAGTACCTAGGTAGTTTGTCCAAGGTGCTGGTACATCAGGGCGAGTGATGACGTATTCGCGATTGTCGTTATCGAAATAGCCGTATTTCATTGTCATTTCCTTTTTAACAAACTGCATCTATGCAGCTAATTTTTAAATAGTGATGCTGAGTCGTATCTAACTGAGCACCTTAATTTGAGTCAGCAACCACTCGATATGAGTGTCGCTTTGGTTTGTTTTATTGAGCTTTCCAAGGGTTGCGATAATCAACATTGAGTTTGTCGAGTAATGGCAGATGCCCCTTTAGGCGAGATAGGTAATCTAGCCAGTTTCGGTTGTTTTTATGTGTCCAACATCCTTCAGCTAAAGCGCTAATTCTTGGGAATACCATGTAATCCATACGCTTTTGGTTGGTGACGATCTCACACCATAGAGCACACTGAATTCCGCGGATCCGCTTACGAATTGGGTCGGTGTCGGATACCTCAGCAAGTGCTTCGTAGGTATAAGCTTGTTCTAATGGGATAACGGCAGCCCAATCTACGCCCGGTTCTTCCGGTGCATAATCTTGGGTCATGTCGAGATAGGTAAACTGTGCAGGTTGCAACACCACATCAAAGCCTTGGCGAGCGCAATTGACAGCCGCTTCTTCACTGAGCCATGAGTAGATGATGGTCTCTTTACTCACTTTGTCGCCGTGCTGTGCTTCTTCCCAGCCGACCATGCGTTTGCCGAGTTGCTTAAGCTTGTTTTCGGCATAGCGGAATAGGTGGCCTTGTAGGTCTTTGCTGTCTTGGTACTGGTGTTCTTTCATCAATGCTTGAGCAGCAGGGCTGTTGGTCCACACACCGGGTGGCACTTCGTCTGCACCCATGTGAATCAATTCGCTCGGGAATAGCTCTGCGACTTCTTCAATAACTGCATCTAGAAATTGGTAAGTACCGGGCAAACCTGGGTTTAGTACATTGTCGTTGTAGTGCTGAATGCTCTTGTATTGAGTGGTATCCGCTTGCTCTACCAGCATGTCAGGCAGTGATTTGATTGCGGCACGGCAGTGTCCCGGAATATCGATCTCTGGGATCACCGTGATGCTGCGTTGCTCTGCGTATTCAATGACTTCGCGAATCTGTCGTTGTGTGTAGAAGCCGCCATAGTTGTCCGCAATGTGGGTATATTGCGGCTCTAGTGCATGATCAGGGCCACGCCAAGCGCCAATTTCTGTTAGCTGTGGCAGGCTCTTTATCTCAATTCTCCAACCTTCATCGTCAGTTAGGTGCCAATGAAATACGTTGAACTTGTAGTGCGCCAGTTGATTGATTAAACGCTTCACTTGCTCTACTGAGTGGAAGTGACGAGCGCAGTCCAACATCATGCCGCGGTACTTAAAGCGCGGTTGGTCGGCTATCTTGCAACATGGTAGAGAGAAGTTCTCTGCGTCCAGTTGTTGAACTAGTTGAATCAAGCTTGCCACAGCGTGTGTAAAGCCCGACTGGCTGCCTGATTCAGCAATAATCTGTTGTGCAGTGATGGTCAGTTTGTATTCGGCTTCATCTAACGTCGGGTTGCTGCGAAATAGAATGTTGCCGCTTTCGTCTTTTGAAAGTTCAGCTGAAAGCGCGGTCGAAAGAGACAGCTCAAAGGTCGAGAGCAACTCTTGCTGGAACCAAGAGACTGCCTTATCAGCAAGATGAGATTGAACCTCAATTCTGCAGTCGTTATTTAGCGCGAAGTTACTTAGCGCGAAACTACCTTGCTGAAATTCGATCTGATTAGGCTGAGGAATCAATGCAATCTCAGCAGCGTTAACTTCAGGTATTTGATTGCGTTCACGGTATGGCGAAGCCAGTACTATGGGTGATATCGCGACAGGCAGTACCGATGTTTCTCCATCATTATGTGACTGGATAAAGGCATCGTTAAGGCCATCAGAATAGAAGCGGAATGGTGCGCTTTGAATACTGAATTCAAGGTAGTAATGGTTGTTGGCCTTTAACACTGACGAACTTGGTGTGAATGAGCAAAAGCTGCCAACTTGAGTCAGCTCTCCTTGCGATAAACTCTCTGGAAGGATGAAACGATCAAATGCAAAGTGCAGAGACCAACCTTTTACGTCGAGGTCACTTAAGTTATGTACCGTAAGGCCAAATCGGCAGTTATTTTTTTGTTCAGAAAGAACAGCTAAGTCGATGCGATAATTCATATAACTTCCCTGCTAAGCCTGTTGATACAAGTTGTGTTGTGGTTTTCCGGCAAACATCAATGCGCCTTCAATAGCGTCGAATTGAGGTTTAACGATCCATTGTTGTATTGGTGGTGATAGCCAGTTGAGAATACGCTCAGCGATACTTCCCATTAAGCACACCTTGTCAGCGCCTTTTCGATGCAGTGCTAAGACAAACATTTCGATATCAGCCGCGGTTTGCTTGAGCATATCGATAGCCAGTTCGTCACCTTCGTTAGCGAGTTGAAAAATAACTGGTGAGAATTGACCGTAATCCTTTGGAATAGCACCTTTTGACCATTCGACAATGGCATCCACATCATTATTAAAGTGATTCATCACATGTAGAGTCAGCGGGGTTTTGTTGCGAATACCGTCTTCTGCAAGCAAGACTTGTTGAATCAAACGTAAGCCCATGACTGCGCCGCCGCCTTGATCTGAAATCGGAAATTCACGACCGCCAACCACATATTGCTCACCGTCTTTTAGGAAGATACCGCAAGAACCCGTACCACCGATCATGATTGCGCCGTCTTGGCCATTGTGAGCACCAATGCAAGCGCCATAAGCGTCGGTATTTAGTGTCATGCTTGCGAAAGGGTGTGGTTGAGCCATGAAGTCGAACCATGCTGATTTTTGCTCAGCGCCAGCCAGCGCTAGGCCAACATGCATATTTGAAAAATGGTCTGAGTTGAGTTGCCCTTGTTGTGCCGCTTTTGTGATGGCATCAATAATTGAGCTCATCGCAACATCAACACCCAAAAGGATGTTGCCACTGCCACTTTTCGCTTCACCAATCAGTTTGCCTTGAGCGTCACGAATACGAGCACGACAAGAAGTACCACCACCATCAATACCGACGTAGTAAAGAGTCATTATTATTGCTCCTTACGCTGAGCTAAGAAGTTGAACTGTGCAGCGGTTGCTAATAAGAACCACGCACCATGAGGGATCCATTGCTCACCCCAGCGCCAGTTTTGAAGCATGTCATCTTTTTGTGCTGGTGGATTGAACGCAATGTCTTGTTCATCTTCAAAACCAGCTGTGATGCCATTACAGATACCGCCTTTCGCATTGAAGAACCCAAGCTGAGGTAGGTAGTCTGGGTTGTTATGGCCATGACCATCGAGCATGCACATGTGGTATGGGTTGAGGCCCAAGATCCAATCAAGGCTATTTTGTGAAAGCTGGATTAAGCGCTCTTGAAGTTCGCTATCTTTAATGTGCGGTTGAACTAGGTAAGCCATGGTTGCGAGTGAGCCAAGGCGTGCGTTCTCGCCTTGCCACCAGTAACCGGTTTCGTTCTGTTGAGCGACGAAGAAGGCATCACGTTTATCACCATCGACAGATTTAACGTATTGTCTTGGATAGCCAAATGGGTTGGTGACTTTGTCGGTGATGTTGATTTCGAACTGACAAGCTTGTTCAACAACTGTGCGCGCCTGTTCTTTTAATTCAGCATCGGTTTCGTTGTCGATGTATTCACATAGTGCAATCACAGGAAGACCGGCTTCAGCTGCGTGAAAGTATGGACGAGAGCCATCAGAGTTTGCCGACCAGAAGTGCTCAAATGAATCATCGGATTGCTGACGAGAGATTAAACGAGTCGCCCAAGTTCTTGCTTCTGATAGGTATTGCTGGTCTTGTGTTACGCGATACAGCTCATTGGCTGCGAGTAGGGCGCAATACTCATCGATGATGTTCTCTTCACCATCGTTTAGATACTGGAGGTTGTACTCTTTTAGATGCCAGTAACCCTTAACCGCCATTTCAAGGTATGTGTGGCTCGAGTAGCTGCCAGAGATTTCAAGCTCAGAAGCTGCGGCTAATGCTGCGATAGCAACACCTGCACCTTGTCGGTAGCCCGCTTGTAAGTCCGTTGATTTATGACCTTCTTGAGTCGCATAAGCGCAGATATCGCGTTGGTTGATATCTTTGCTCCATTTGTCGAATACCGTCATATAGAAGTATCCGTCAGCGTCTTGCATACGCACTAAGAAGTCGGCACCGAACAGAGCCTCTTCCGTTAGACGAGTCATGGAGAATTTCGGGAAGTCTGGGTTATGGCCAGTCAAGCGTACGCTTTTTAGCATGTTCCAAACGACCATCGGAATTTGTTGTGGGTTTAGGTAGTTACCATAAGACAGGTGGCTAAAATACTTACTGACATCACCTGATGCGTCATACCATCCACCGTGGACATCGACGTATCGGTCGGTACCTAGAATTTGTGCTTGTCGATCTTTTTTGTCGAAAATCCCGCCACAGCGTTGTGACTTAAAGTAATGAAGCACATCAGAAAACGTGTGGTTCATTAATAGGTTGCTACCAATCTCAAATACTTCTGAACGCAGGTTGTCAAAACGTAGGTAGTAGCGACCAGATTCAGTGACTGAACTGAAATCAATAGTGAAGAATTGCCCTTGATGCCAATTTGCTACGCGGCCTTGTTTAACCACATCAAAATTTCCGACAGTCATATGGTTGTCAGCACAGACGAGTAGAGCCGTAGTGCTTGATAGGCGAGCTTTCTTAGTTTGTAGGATAGCTTGCTTCGGGCCTGTGGACTCATAGCCAATATGGTTGGTCAATAACAGCATCAATATTCTCCGACAGTCCTAGTTTCTATTGGCTAGGTACTTGAATGTTTTGGATATAAATAGTTAGGGTCCGAAGACCCTAACTTGGGTTTTATTGCTTAGCTTTCGTGTAGGTAACAGCGCACAAAGTGGTTATCAGCGAGTTGCGTAACCCCTGGTAGCTGCTCTTTGCACTTATCCATTGCGTGAGTACATCGGCCTGCAAATGGGCAGCCTGCTGATACTGGTGTCCACAGAGGAATCTCACCTTTGTTGCCTGCAAGTTGCTCGTGGATCGACTTCTTAGGATCTGGAACGGCCGAAACAAGCAATTGGGTGTATGGGTGCTGAGGGTTAGCAATCACGTCATCGGTATCGCCCCATTCCACCATGTGTCCCACGTACATCACCGAAAGGTCTTCAGCGATGTAACGAGCGGTTGCGATATCGTGAGTGATGTAAAGCAGAGACATTTGCTTCTCGAACTTCATCTCTTCCATTAGGTTCAAAACACCGGCACGAATCGATACATCAAGCATTGAAGTTGGCTCATCGGCTAGTACAACTTCGGCACCTACCGCGATGTTGCGGGCTAGGTTGACACGTTGACGCTGACCACCAGACAGTTGGTGAGGGTATTTCTTCGCCGTCTCTTTTGGCGGAATGAGACCTACTTGCTCTAAAAGATCGTAAACGCGTTCTTCTAGCTCTTTCTTGTTGCCCGGAGATACTTTCTTGTGGATCAACAGTGGTCGAGCAATGTGGTGGAAGATATTGTGCGTTGGGTTCAATGAACCAAACGGGTCTTGCCATACCATCTGCACGCCTTCACGGTAGTGCATAAGATCTTTTCTGCTTGAGATCTCTTGGATATCACGACCTTTGTATTCGATCGTGCCGCCTGAAGGTGCGTACATTTTTGCGATCATTTTTGCGGTTGTTGATTTGCCTGAACCAGACTCACCAACCACTGCTAGGCCACGGCTTTTGTACATCTTGAATGACACGTCGTTAATCGCACGCATCATTGGGGTTTGAATGGTGGTACTGCTTATTGGGAAGTCTTTTACGACATTCTTGCCTTCTACCAATAATTGACCGAAATCTTTGCTCATAATTGTCTCCAGAATCCTTATTCGCTTTGCTTGTTTTTAGGCGGTCGAGCCGCCTTGTTCGTTATTCACGCTGAGTCAGCGTGCAAGCTATAGCTTCCTTTGTACTATTGGGTCACCGTACAGGTGGCAGTTAGACAAATGTCCCGGGTCGATAGAACGCAGCTTGGTTGGCACCTTGGTACACTTTTCATGTACACGGTCACAACGAGCTTGGAAACGACACCCTTCAGGGATCTCTAACAGGTTCAGAGGGTTACCCGGAATACCTGCTAACTTTGTCTTTGGCCCTGTCAGTGGAGGGAAAGAACTTCCCAACCCTTTGGTGTAAGGGTGGTAAGGGTTTTCTAGAATATCTTGAGAGTTAGCTACTTCGATTAGCTCACCTGAGTACATGATGCCGATGCGGTCAGAGAACTCGACCATCAATGACAAGTCATGGGTGATGAACAGAATCGAGAAGCCAAACTCTTCTTTCAGTGCATAGATCTTTTGTAGGATTTCGCGTTGCACAACCACATCAAGTGCGGTTGTCGGCTCATCCATAATGATCAGCTTTGGATTCAGTGCTAACGCGATAGCGATAACTAAGCGCTGACGCATGCCGCCAGAGAATTGGTGAGGGTAATCACTCAATCGGCTCGGGTGAATATCTACGATTTCAAGTAGACCTTCAGCACGTTGTTTAGCTTGCTCACGAGTCATGTTGGTGTGACGCATGATTACGTCACAGAACTGCTCTTCCATCGGTAGTACTGGGTTGAGTGCGTTCATCGCGCTCTGAAATACCATCGACATCTCGCTCCAACGGAACGACTGCATACGGTCATCACTGTATTCAAGGATGTTCTCACCGTTGAAGATAACCTCACCACCACTGATGTAAGCGGGCGGCTTATGAAGACGCATAAGAGAGAAAGCGACCGTTGATTTACCACAGCCAGATTCACCAGCTAGGCCGAAGACTTCACCTGGAGCGATGTCGAAACTTACGTTGTTACACGCACGAACATCGCCAGACTCTGTGATGTAATCCACGCATAAGTTGCGGATAGAAATTAGTGGTTCAGACATGATTATTTATCTCCGCTCCAAAGTGCATTTTGTGGTGGTAGTTCTGGTTCACGTTCTTCTTTGTCTTGAGCTGCTAGTTTCTTCCAACGCTTCATGCCTTTGTGAGAACGCAGTTGCGGGTTAGCAATTTCATCGACCGCGAAGTTAAGTAGAGCAAGGCCAGTTACAAGTAGTGTCAGTGCGATACAAGGAGCCAGCAGTTCCCACCAAGCGCCAATCAGCATTGATGAAGAGGTTTGAACGTTGTAAAGCATGATGCCCCAGCTGATTGTGTTCGGGTCACCAAGACCTAGGAACGAGATGGTTGCTTCCATCATGATTGCGTACATCACCGAACCGATGAAGCTTGCGCCAACGATAGAGATAAGGTTTGGCAGAATCTCTACGAAGATGATGCGGAATGAAGATTCACCCAAAACTTCAGCGGCTTTTACAAACTCTTTTTCACGCAGTGCTAAGGTTTGGGAGCGAACAACACGGGCACCCCAAGCCCAAGACATAAAGCCGATAACCAAGGTTATGGTGAGTGGCCCTGCCTCACCGATAAAGGCTGCTACTACGAACAGTAATGGGTATTGAGGGATTACCAGCATGATGTTCATTGCGGCTGTTAGAACGTCATCGACACGGCCACCGAAGTAACCTGCAGAAACACCAATAACAGTTGCGAGTAAACATACGGTTAGACCCGCACCAAAACCTACAGCAAGAGATACGCGTGCGCCGTATACCACTTGAGACCAAACGTCACGACCCATACGAGTTGTACCTAGTACGTGGTCTGCCTTTTTAGACATGATCAATGTACGACGGTCGTCTGCTAGATTTTGAGCAACCCAGCCATCAGGGTTAGTTTGTGCAGACTTCACCACGAAACCAGGATATTCGTGTGGGTTACCTGTACGCTTGTCTGGTACATGTTTGGTGATTAATGGAGCTGCAATCGCGCCAAGAATAAAAATACTTAGGATGATGACGCCTGTTAGGGCCATCGGGTTACGCCAAATGAGTTTTAAAAAGTCTTTCATGATTATTTACCACCCTTACGAAGACGAGGGTCAAGAACAACGTAAAGCATGTCTGCAACTAGGTTAAAGAACAGCATGAATAGCGTCATGATAAGCAGCTGACCTTGCAGTACTTGGTAGTCACGAGCGTTAATTGCGTTGAAAAGTACGCTGCCAAGACCTGGGTAGTTAAAGATGATTTCGATAATTAACTGACCGCCGATTGCCATACCTAGCGACATTGACAGGGCTGTCACACTAGGTAGCATCGCGTTACGAGCTGCGTAGTTGAATACCACTCGGTTTTCGCTCAGGCCTTTGCCTTTCGCCATGGTGATGTAGTCTTCGGCTAATAGGTTGATCATGTTGTTACGCATGTTTACTAGGAAGCCACCAATTTGAACAACAGAAGCACAGAACAGTGGTAAGAAGGCGTGGTAAGCGACATCTTTAATGAATGCCCAGCTTGTCCAATCAGGTATAGTACCAGCGGTGTAGGCATACCCTGTTGGGAACCACTTCAAGCCAATTGCAAAGGTAAATAGTGCAATCATCGCGATAACAACTTGAGGAACGGCTTGTAGAATCAGCATCCCTGGCGTTACGAAGGCATCGTACTTACTGCCGCGTTTCCACGCTGCGAAAATACCTAGGATTGAACCAATCGAGAAAGAAAGAATAACTGCGGTGCCGGCTAAGAAAAGCGACCAACCGAATGCTCCACCCAACAGTGTGTTTACAGAAAGTGGGTAGAATTGAATTGATGTACCAAGTTCCCAGCTAAGAATGTTCTTCATGTACGCCACGTATTGAACTAAGTAGCCACCATCAACGAAGCCTAATAGTTCTTTCATTGCAGCAATACGCTCTGGAGTAACTTGTACAGAAGCGTTCGCAAACATCATGGTAACTGGGTCACCAGGCATTGCTCTTGGAATAATAAAGTTTAACGTCGCAGCAACTAATAGCGCGACAAAATAAAATGACAAACGTCTTAAAAAATAACCCATAACTCACACCTTACTCACCCAGATTGTTTCCCTGTTTCTGGATTCAGGTCGCTCCTAGCGAAATTTGGAACGAAAAATCCCCTGACGACTAGCGCCATACTTTCAATTGAGAGTGTGGGGATTTTTATAAGCGGCGTAAGAGGTTACGCCGCAAGGATTGAACGATTACTTATTTAACTGGTTTTAGGTCCAGTACATGAAGTAGACGCTCTGGAATACCAGCCCAAATGTTTGGACGGCCTTTTGGATTTTCTTCGTTCCACCAACCAGTGAAGCGAGTTGTGTTGTATTGGTACATGTAAGCACCAGACATCACAGGGATTGTCACTTGGTCTGCAGCGATGATTTGCTGGATACCGTGTGCAATGTCTAGCTGCTCGTTCTTATCAGCTGTTTTGTAGAAGCTGTTTAGAAGACCATCTAGCTTGTCGTTTTTGTAGAAGTGCATTGCGAAACGAGGCATACCATCACCAGATTGTAGTGATGAGTTGTAAGCACTGTTCCAGTACGTGTATGGATCCGCACCGTGGAAGTAGTTTGTGTATGCTACGTCGTATGTACCTTCAAGCATTGCTTGGTTGTAAACAGAGAAGTCAGGTGTACGAGCTTTCGCTTTAATACCGATTTCGTTTAGCTGTTCTACCGCTAGTTGAACTGTGTTGTTGAAGTCAGTCCAGCCGTTTGGCGATTGAATCATTAGTTCGAAAGACTTGCCTGATGGAGTGTCAACAAAACCATCTTTGTTTACATCTTTGAAGCCAGCGTCAGCAAGAAGCTTCTTCGCGCCTTCAGCGTTGTAAGTGTTGAAGCCTTTGTACTTGTCATGAGTTTTTTCATCAGACCAAGCTTCAAACGCGTAGCCAAGACCCGATGCGAAATCGTTTACAGTACCGCCACCGTAGAATGCGATGTCGATGATAGTTTGACGGTCAAGAGCCATAGAGAAAGCACGACGGAAGTCAACGTTGCTCAATGCTTCATGCTTCGCAGCATCAGGGTGCTTGAAGTTAACGATGAATGCCTGTGTACCTGCTGGCGGGTACCAGTAGTGGTGTTTAGGGCTAGCTGCTGCGTATGTACGATCGATATCTGGAACGAAAGAAGACGTCCAGTCCATTTCACTGTTTACAACTTTACCTAGGAATTGGTCGTTGTTCGCAATTTGTGGAACACGTAGACAGTCAACATCTAGGTTGTCTGCATCCCAGTAGTTCGGGTTTGCACACTGGATGTATAGCTGCGCTGTAAACGTATCGATTTCTGTAAATGGACCAGAACCTACCGGGTTCTCATTGGTAAACGTTGATGGATCTTTAACGTCTTTCCAGATGTGCTTAGGTACTACAGGTACTTTAGCAATCTCGTAAGGTACGTTTGAGTTTGCTTCTGTTAGTGTGAACTTAACTTGGTTGTCGTTCAGTTTTTCTACAGAAGTTACCCAAGAGTTGATACCAGATTGGTCAAGCTCTGGCTTCTCTTTTACAAGGTTGAAAGAAAAAACAACATCATCAGCAGAGAAAGTTTCTCCGTCTGACCATTTAACACCCTTACGAATGTCGAAAACAACGCTCATCAGATCATCTGACATCTTGAAGTTTTCAGCTAGACGGAACACTGGAGTGTTACCGTGCATTTCGTTAAATACTACTAGCGGCTCATACATGAAGTCAGTTGTAGTATGTAGGTTAGTAGCACCAAGGTACGGGTTAAAGTTACGTACGAATGTAGTGTACTCTTTCGGGTGAACGGTCAGTTCACTGCGTTCTGCAGCGGTTGCTACTGATGCAAAACCTGTTGTAGCAGTTGCAATAATTGCTGTTGCTATTGCTGTTTTTTTTATATTGGCAAGCATAGCTGTTCCTTACTATTTGCTTTCATTTCACTAATGGATTGAATGTTATCTGTCGCTAAATTGTTTAGTAGATACACACTCTGGTTAAAGGCCTACCTCTTCTTCGTTGCTCCAGATTCATCGTTGATTCTGAGAAGTGGTAAGAGTGGCCTGTAGGCCTTTGGCAGGAGTAAGAAAACACCTTATCGATGAATTAATCAAACTCGTTTCCCGTCAAAAACGTTAAAAACACACAACCCCACGTCATTAACGTCAAAATAGGTTGCTTTGGTGGTTTTTCGTACGCAATTGTTAAAGTGATGTGACTCGCATTTGGTTTTGAGGTTCTTGCAGGTTGTAAGTGGCCACTAACTTGAAAGGCTTTTTATTATAATGCCTTACCCTACGTTGGTATAATTGTAGATCTCGGTCACTTGCCAGTTTTACGTTAAATTTCCCTAGAAAATTAAATCTGCCGTTCTGTTGTGACTCGCTTCTCAAACTGCAACAAAGAGTCAGATATGATTGAGAATAGAACGAAAAGTACTGACGGTTACGAGCTCACACTGTACGTAATTGGCGTGAATCCCTCCTTGTTTAAGGGCGTAAAAAAAGTGCGTTGCAAGCGATGGGATTCTACTTTTTGTGATTATTAGGCGTACAAAAAAGCCCACGCTAGGTGGGCTCCATTATTCAAAGTATCGTGATGTTGGTTCAGGGATTAACTGGTCAGTAGTTTCTGAAGTTTATCTCTTAGCATCTCAATATGGGTTCTTTCTGGCGTCTGTTCTTTACAGTGTTCCAGTATGAATTCGATTGAGCTCAGTACCGTTCGCCAGCGAGGGGTTTTCGGTAGGGTTTCTACGCGTAGGTATTTGTCTAGCGTTCGAGTTTGCAGCGTACTGCGGTCTAAGTAGACGCGCCACAAGCCACTCTTCTCGGCGAAAGCGAACTTGGTTTCACCCGTCACCGATTCCCAGTAGATGATGGCATTAGTCATCGCATCGACCAGTACCTCGCGCATTAACTCTTGCTTGTTTTTACCTTCACCGGTTGCCTTGTCAGCAAGACGAGTAAATTCTCCGCCAAGCTCCTTCAACTGTTGCAACTTATCTTTGTCGCCTTCAAAGGCATAACTAGAGAGAGCTTCAACCGCCGTTTCAAGGTTATTGATTCGGTTTGAGTTAACACCACCACCTACATTGAAGATATACATGGTGTCGAGCCCTGAGCCTTCAGGCAGCTTAAGGATGTCACTTGGTATGCGCTGACGTGTATCGTCTATATAGATATCAATATCACCGCAGTAGTGGGCTTGTTCTACCTTAAGGTATTTAGGCGCAATGATCTCGTCGACCATTGAGCGTTTAAGTTGTTCTTGTCCGCGTCTGAATAGCTTCGCCGCAGCTTCGTTAGCAAAGCGAATACGTTGGTCGTCACGAATACAGATGATGGCTTCAGGTGCCGATTCTAGTTGCTCTAATAAGCGGCCTTGAGTTTCTAACAAGTTAGCCTCAACCATCGCTCTATGTTTGAGCTCGAGTTGCAGTTGGTCGTTTTCAAGGCGTCTCTGTTCAGCTTTGCTTGCTGATAGATGTGCTGTAATTCGAGCCGCTAGTTCTTGTTTGTTGAACGGTTTAGACAAGTAGTCATTGGCGCCAGCTTCGAAACCTCGAACACGGTCTTCTGCTTGGTTGAGTGCCGTTAGCATGATGATTGGCAACTGAGCATGATCGTATTGCTTACGCAGTGCTTCACAAACCTGATAGCCGCTCATTCCTGGCATCATGATGTCGAGTAGAAGCAGCTCTGGCTTCTCTTTCTCAATCAGTTCAATGGTTTCAGGGCCATCACATGCAGTACGTACTCGATAACCTTCTAACTTCAAGAAGCTGTCTAATACTCGCAGGTTAACCGGCTCATCATCGGCGATAACCAATAACGGGCCATCTGGGTTTTCACTGATAACACTATTTTCTTGTTGGCTGTTATCAATTAAATCAGGCGCTTGGAAGTGCGAGTAGTGACCTGATTCGTTGTAACTGTCTAACTCATCTTGAGTAGCTAGGGGCAGGGTAAAGCTAAACGTAGTGCCGAGCATTGGTTGGCTACTAACGTACAGTGAACCGCCCATTAGCTCGATCAACTGACGACTGATCGATAATCCAAGCCCTGCACCTTGGCGGTAGTTACTCGCATCTTGGCCTGCTTGAATCAATGGCTCAAAGATGTGCTCAAGGTACTCGGCCGGTATACCTTGGCCAGTATCGACAACTTGCACACGAATGTTGTCATCGATAACGCTGGCAGAGATAACAATTTTACCTTCTGAGGTGTACTTGATGGCATTGCCGACCAAGTTATACATCACTTGCTCAAGTCGTTGAGGATCCGATGAAACCAGACCTAAATCACTTGGGACTTGGTTAATAATACGGATTGGCTTATTGCCCAATAGGTGATGAGACAACTCTAGGACCAAGCTGGTGGCTGCCGACAAATCAACGGCTGATTTCTTAATATCTAAGCTGCCATAGCGCATCTTGTGATAATCAAGCAGATCATCAACCAAGGTCGCCAATCTCTGACCGCTATTGATGATGATATCCAACTGATATTTCTGATTAGCAGGAATAGGGCCGTTAGCTCCAGATATCAACGCTTCAGCGATACCCACCATGCCATGCAGTGGTGTTCTCAATTCATGTGAAGTAGTCGCTAAGAACTCATCTTTGAGTTTATTTGCCAGTTGTAACTCTTCGTTTTGCTTTTGAATGGTCTTAAGGTTGTCCTCAAGCTCATCGTTTTGGCTTTTGATGAGCTGCATTTTTTCACGAATAGAGCGCTGCATTCTTTCGAAGCTCACCGCGAGTCGGCCTATCTCATCTTTGCGCTCGGTATTGATCATGGTTTCATCGAGATCACCCGCCGATACTTTTTCGGCAGCCCACGTCAGTTTAAGCAGTGGGGATGTGATGAAGTTAGACAGATAGTGCGATGCAACGACTACCAGAATGATCGCCGTTAGCATCACGATCACGAAGATCTTTTCTAACTGATGAATACGGGCAAACGCCTCTTTCTCTGGCAGCTCTACGACAAGAGCCCATGTTGCGTATTTCAGCTCAATTGGCGTATATGCCGCGATGATCGCTTGATCTAGGGTGTTGTCGAAGGTGCCAACCGCTGTTTCGCCAGCCAATGCTTTATCGACAACATCTAGGCTCAAGTTGATAGATTCTTGTGAATGAGCAAGGCTACGCGGCAGGTGATCATCACCTACAAGCAGCGTTTGAATATTCGAACTCTTGTTGAGATCCGCAATTAACTTAGTAATGCCGTTGATTGGTAGCCTAAACATCGCGTAACTGTGTAGGTAGCCTTGTTGAACGATAGGTGCGCCTAGCCATGCGGTCTGTTTGCCATTCTCGTCTTTAAAGTCAGAAACGATAACCGGCGTGTAATCTTCGTTAGATTTGCGTCGGTCGGTTACGTCTTTGGCTAGTCGTTGAAAGGTAATACCTAGGTTGGAGTCCTTGTATTTTCCTGTCAGCAGATTGGTGCCGTAATCGTCATTTTTAAAGACGGAATAAGCGACGTTACCGTTGATATCAACTAAGAGAATATCGTCAAAATCAGAGCGTTTAAGCAGTTCTAGGTAAGCATTATGGTAGCGCTTGTGGAGCAGGCGATAACGCTCGCTGCCAATAAAGCTGCTGGACTCAGGGAGGATCGACGTTTTGATTTGATCGCCAGAGCCTTGAATATAGCGCTGCTGTGCATTACTGCGTGCCTCGTCAATATCTAACCCCAATCGTTGAAATGCATTGATCAAACCATAAAATCGCCCGCCACTGGCATTGGCCAATTCTGAGCGAACAAAGCCCATCACTTGGGATTCTTGAGCTTGTAGGTAATCGACAATTTGCTGCTGCTTAGTATCACGAACCGAAACAAGGTGTGAGGTGCTTTGTTCCTGGAGATCCTGACTGTGCGATTGGAGGAAAAATATCGCGATAAGTGTCACAGGGGTAATACTGAGGACAAGAAATGCCAGCATTAGGGTATTTTGAAGGCGCTTAAACTTCTGCTTACGATAGAATCTAAACATAAATTGGGTACTACTTTCCTTTGATGTACTGCTAAAAGGGGCGAAAACAAGTACAGAGAATAGAATTAACGGGTTCCAATTTAACGAAATTAACGAGTTTTTTTACTTTGACAAGTAAGTGGTATTTAAAGCGTGTGCAAAAGCTCATTTTTATTGAGTTTTGACAAAAATATGAACAGACAGCGCAGATAATGACCCTGCGCTGTGCTAGATAGGTTATTTGTTTGCGTGATAGATCGCGAATTTAGTGGTCTTATTTAGAGTCGCGCATTTTCCAAACGCTTGTTCAATAATTGGAATGTATTTTAAGAAACTATTCGCAACAATAATCATCTCACCAGAACGCTTCAAATGCTTAGGAGCCTGAGCAAGCAAGGTCTCAGTCGCGCTGTAACTAGTGTCTAAACCTGAATGGAATGGTGGGTTACTGATGATGAACTGGTAGTCTTGTGCGGTATCAGAATAGACATCTGAAGCGAATACTTTACCCGTTAAACCATTCGCTTCTAGCGTTGCTTGGCTTGATGCCACGGCAAATGCACTGATGTCACACATTTCTAGCTCGATATCTGGGTTACGAGATGCCATCACCGCGCCCAATACGCCTGCACCACAGCCAAAATCCAGTACCTTGCCTTTTAGTTTTGGCAGAGTATCCAACAGAAGTTGGCTACCGACATCGAATTGACCGTGACTGAAGACGCCAGGAAGGCTTTTTACCGTAAGTGATTGCTCACCAATGTTAACCGTGTAGGTCTTAAACCAGTCTTGCAGGTTGAACGCTTGTGGTTGCTCGAAGCATTGACCCCAGTAGAAAGAGCAACGACGCGCTGAATCGTATTTAACAACTTTGCCGTAAGGAGCAAACATCTTCTCGATGCTTTTCACGCCTGAACGGTTTTCACCAACCACGACGATCTCGGTATCTTTGCCTAGCTTGGCAAATAGCATCGCCAACAAAAATTCCGCTTCCGCTTTGGCTTTTGGCCAGTACAACATCACTAAGTCGGCTTTGGTCTCTTCGGTAAACTCCGCACCATAAAAACGTTGGATGGTGTTGTAGCCTTCTAATTGACGGTAGTAGCTGTAATTAGAAGTAAACACAGAGACAGATTCACAATGCTTCGCTAACTCAACAGGGAACAAGTCTTCTGCCTCACCGGCAACTAAAACATGTTTGCCTTCAAAGTAGGCGAGTTGGCGTTGAGCAATCTGGCTTGGTGCAATATAAGCTGACATAGGACACTCTGTTGAATCGTTAGCAAAAAATGAGGGCGGATTTTCGCATAATCCGCCCAAAGCTTGAAGTGTTTAATACGGGTTCGCCAATCAAGTTGACGTCAAGTTCGTTAACTCTTGTCTTGCTGGTTTAAAAAGTCCTTAAACTCTTCATCGTAGATGTTGAATAGGACAATGGTAATCGCAAAAATCAATGGTCCGTAGATAAGACCAATTAGGCCAAACAGTTGAATACCACCCAATAGTGAGAAGAAGATCATCAGGGTATTCATGCCTGCACTGCCTTGCATTAGCAGCGGACGCAGAAGGTTATCAATTGAACCAACAATCGCTACACAGTAAACCGTTAGGAAAATCGCCCACGTGGTATCACCAGTTAGGAACAAGTAGGTTGCTGCTGGAATCCAGATTAATGCGGTACCCACAACTGGGATGAAAGAGGCAAAACCCATCATAGTACCCCAGAATAGACCTGGGAAACCGGCAATCCACATACCTAAACCGCCGGCAAAACCTTGCGCGATTGCGGTTAAGAATGAGCCCATTACTGCTGATTTAGATACTTGTTCTATCTCTGTTAGAAGTTTGTCTTCTTGGCTACGAGACAGCGGCAGAATATGACGAACCACACTGATGATTTTGTCGTGATCTCTTAATAAGAAGAACAAAACGAACAGCATCAAGAAGAAATCCATCAAGAAATTGGTCGCGTCACCTAAGATTTTGGCACTGATACCAACTAGCTTAGAACCAAAGCTTGTCGCAAACTCACCGACTTTTTGTGCGATGGCTTGGGGCTCAATATTGTCGAAAGGCAGGTAGTTATTCACAAATGACAGCGCTTTGACCACTAACGGATGAGCAAACAGAGTCTGAATGCCGCCGTGTGTTACCCATTGGTAGGTGTTCTGAGAGAACAGAGAACCTTGCTGAACAATTGCTGCGAATACTGCCAATAAAGGGATAACAATAATGAAGGTCAGTATGATACAAGACAGCAGAGAGACGATGTTTTCTTTATTCGGGAGCTTTTTTTCAAGCCACTCATGGATTGGGAACATCAATAGTGAAATGATAAAGGCCATCACGATAGAGTTAACGTATGGCTCGATAAGCAAGTAACAAGCATAAGCCGCCGCGAGTAGGGCAATGATGATCACCCAGTGGCTGGAATTGATTTTGAGTTTTTCTGACACGGTAATGGTCTCTATATTTGCGTTCTGAGTTTATAATGGCTGCAAAACAGAGAGTTAGCAATGAGGAGTTTTGATAATGGGATGCTGTAATAAAGATAAGAAATGCCAAGACGAAGAACAGCAAACAAAAAAAGAGATCCCTTGGTTCAGAATGTTCCTTGGTACCTTGATGTTGTTGGTTTTTCTTTTCTGGGAACGTTAATCGCTTTTGGTTCAGCTTTAGCCTTAGTCGACGGCTAAATAAGCTGTCATATTTTTTGGCTGGTGAGCGCGATATATAAAAAGGGCTGCATTTAATGCAGCCCTAAATTCAATCGGTTAGCGACTTATAAAGTGCTTTCGATTATTTGCTTTCAGCAGCAATGATCGCAAGAGAGCGGTCGGCAGCTTCTAGTGTTGCATCAAGTTCTTTTGAACCATGAGCAAGAGAAGTAAAGCTTGCTTCGAATGCTGAAGGTGCAAGGTAAACACCGTGATCTAACATTAGGTGGAAGAAGCGCTTGAAGCGTTCTACATCACACTTAGTTACATCTTCGTAGCACGTCACAGTTTCTTGATCTGTGAAGAAGAAACCAAACATACCGCCAACTTGATGAACTAGCATCGGGATGCCGTGCTTGTCAGCAAGTTGCTTGAAGCCTTTTGCCAACTGCTTAGTTTTTGAAGCTAGACGCTTTTCGTTGCCTTCTTCTCGTAGAAGGTTCAAACATGCGTAGCCAGCAGCCATTGCAACAGGGTTACCTGAAAGCGTACCCGCTTGGTAAACAGGGCCAGTTGGTGCGATGTATTGCATCACGTCTTTACGACCACCGAAAGCACCGACAGGCATGCCGCCGCCAATCACTTTACCAAGACACGTTAGGTCTGGCTTGATGTTGTAGTAAGCCTGAGCACAACCTTCAGCAACGCGGAAACCTGTCATTACTTCATCAAAGATTAGCAATGCACCTTCTTGATCACAGATTTCACGTAGACCTTCGTGGAAGCCTTCTACAGGAGGGATACAGTTCATGTTACCCGCTACTGGCTCAACGATGATACAAGCGATCTCGCCTTTGTTTGCTGCGAAGATTTCACGTACTGAATCTAGATTGTTGAAGGTTGCTGTTAGCGTTAGTTTCGCAAAATCAGCCGGTACGCCTGGAGAGCTTGGTTGACCTAAAGTCAGTGCGCCAGAACCAGCTTTTACAAGTAGGCTGTCTGCGTGGCCGTGGTAGCAGCCTTCAAACTTAAGAATTTTGTCACGACCAGTGAAGCCACGAGCTAGACGAATCGCGCTCATTGTTGCTTCTGTACCTGAGCTCACCATACGTAGCTGTTCCATTGATGGAACCATCTCAGATACCAGTTCAGCCATTTTGATTTCAGTTTCGGTTGGAGCACCGAAGCTAAGGCCGCGTTGAGCTGCTGCAATAACTGCGTCACGAATAACCGCGTGGTTGTGACCAAGGATCATTGGACCCCAAGAGCCAACGTAATCGATATACGCTTTACCATCAGCATCAAAAATAAGTGGGCCATCAGCGCGTTCAACGAAGATTGGAGAACCACCTACGCCATTGAATGCACGAACTGGAGAGTTTACGCCACCAGGAATGGTTTGCTGTGCTTTTTCGTACAGCTCTGCTGATTTGGTCATTGATATATCCTCTTTTGACTGTCGGACCAATTGGCACGCATTGTACCTATCCCTAATCCAACTAGGAATGCTTTCGCCCAGATAATCACCCGAATCTGGTTGTTTTGTGTGGTTACACGTTTTAATTGTTAGATATTGGTGAGTTTACAGCAGTAAAAGGACCGATCCTGTGGTGAATACTTGAACGTTTCAGTCAGGTATTAGATAATCACCGGAATATAAGAAAATACTCAACAACTATGGTCTCGAATTAGATTTGTATCATGTTGTTTTTGACACAGGTAAGAGAGGTTGTCGTGAGCGAAGTAAATATCCCATTGTCTTTTTCTGATGCAGCAGCTACCCGCGTACAAACGCTAATTGCTGAAGAAGAAAACCCAGAACTAAAACTGCGTGTATACATTACAGGTGGTGGTTGTAGCGGTTTCCAATACGGCTTCACATTTGATGAAAAAGTAAATGATGGCGACACTACGATTGTAAACAGCGGTGTAACGCTGGTTGTTGACCCAATGAGCCTACAGTACTTAATGGGCGGCATGGTTGATTACACAGAAGGCCTAGAAGGCGCTCGTTTCTTTGTGAACAACCCGAACGCGACAACAACATGTGGTTGTGGTGCATCATTTAGCGTATAGCATGAGCTCAAAGCTGCATTAGCTGAAAGCCACACCAGAAGGTTGTAAACGCCGAACTTATGTTCGGCGTTTTTGTTTGTGCGCCGAGCATGGC
>NZ_JBFRTN010000036.1:0-36411 GCF_041474095.1 Vibrio sp. 10N.222.54.A3 | reverse complement strand
ATATAGATATAGATATAGAAACAAAAATAGGAATTGAGGCAGTAACAAAGTTGAACAGAGTTTTGAGTAGGTGTAGCTGAGGAAGTAGAAGTAGAAGTAGAAGTAGAAGTAGAAGTAGAAGTAGAAGTAGAAGTAGAAGTAGAAGAGTTTAACGAGGGAACAAAGGGTTGGGTATGGCAGATAAAAACGAACCTCGCTGAGGTATCGCCGCCTAAAAAGACAGGCAATACCCTAGCGAGGTCGTACGTCGATTACTTCTCTAGTTTAGCGAAGTAGTCGAAGATTACTGGTACGTCGTTGTTACCCATTCCTGCGTCAACAGCAGCTTGTAGGCTAGTTGCAGTACCTTGAGCAATTAGAGACTCAGTACCTAGCTCTTCACAAAGAGCAAGGAAGTAACCAAGATCTTTGTTAGCGTTAGCAACAGAGAAACCTAGCTTCTCTTCGCCGTCTACTGCGTAGAACTTACAGAATTGCATGAATGGTGAGTTAGATGGACCTGCAGACATGATGTCAAACAGTTGTTGGCCATCAACACCAGCGCGTTGAGCAACAGCGAAAGCTTGAGACATAGTCGCAACAGTCGTCATACCCATGAAGTTGTTTACAAGCTTAGTCACGTGACCAGAACCTAGAGCACCTAGGTGGAATACGTTTTCGCCTTGCTCTTCAAGAACAGGTTTAACTTTGTTGAAAGTTTCCATGTCGCCAGCAGCCATGATGTTCAGAAGACCATCTTTAGCGTGTGCAGGAGTACGGCCTAGAGGTGCGTCGATCATGCCCGCGCCTTTTTCAGCTAGAGCTGCGCCGATTTTCTTAGTAGAAGCAGGGATAGAAGTACCGAAGTCTACTAATACTGCGCCTTCTTTGATGCCAGCTAGAACGCCGTCTTCGCCGTAAACGATTTTTTCAACAACAGCTGAAGTTGTAAGACAAAACTGAACGATGTCACTTGCAGCAGCTAGTTCTTTAGCAGAAGTGAATGCAGTCGCATTGCCGCGATCTGTAACGCGAGCAACAGCTTCAGCGCTTAGATCCATTACGTTTACGTGGTAGCCGCGCTTTTGTAGGTTTTCAACCATGTTGCCGCCCATAAGACCTAGGCCAATGAAACCGATTACAGGTTTAGTCATGTTCAAACTCCAAATATAGTATTGTATGATTATATGGTCATTATAATAACGACGTCTTTTCCGTTACGCAATAGTTTTAGGGTAATCCTTCAATGCTTAGACGCAAGTTGTGACGGGGATTCACTTTACGAGAAAATATGGTCACGCTTTGTACTTACAAGAGCGATATCCCAATCAAAAAATAACCTATTGATGAAATAATGCACTCTAAATGTCATACGATTAATGAGAATAAGCCACTCCAATAACGATTATTAACCTGCCGTCCCTTTTTTCAGACAAGATTAAGGCTGTCCACTGTCAGTAGTTGACAAATTATTGGAAGACAGTCACTGCCCTAGCCTTAGTAAGGTTTACTGAACACGGGTTTTAAACCAAGTTTTGTCGCCACTTACTAAGCCTGGCACTCTTGCTACTTAGCCTCTAACTAACCAACGCAACCTCTTCCCACCTCGTAGGCTACTGCCTGTTCTGTGCAAACAAAAAAACTCCGAGCTTTCACTCGGAGTTTTTAGTATCTAGCTTCTGTTGCTTCAGCGAATTACAGTTCGATTGAAACCGTTTCACCATCAACATTTAGCATTAGCGTGTTGCCTTCAAGCTTGTGAGACACTTCAACTTGCTCGCCTTCGTTCTTATTAGGAACAAGAAGCGTAAGGATGTTGTGCTCTTTTGATGGCTTGAATTCCACTTCAACGTGACGGTGGATTTCAAGATCTTTGAACTCGTATGGGTCAACTTCGCCAAAACCTTCAACGTTCTTAACTGACGTGATGTTATCAGCAGACTCGTTGATGAAGTTTACGTCTAGGTGCGCAACTTCGCCACGGATAGTGAAAGACTTGTCTGCCACGTCGTTTGCGAAAGTTGTGTGCATTAGCCAAGTCATGTCTTTCTCTTCAGAAAGCGTTGCCTTGTCTTGCATTACGAATACTTTACCTTGAACAAACCAGACCTTACGCTTGTAAGATTCAATTTCAGGAACGAAGTACTTGTAAGATGCCGTTGCATCACCCTCAACCATCTTCACATCAGATTCAGTGTCGAAATCAGAGATGTTGCCGCCCGCTTCGATACAGAAGCGATCTTGGTGGTTTTCGTAGCCCGTGTTCTTGTTCTCGCCGTACTGACCTTTACCGCCAAATAGTGGAAGGTTCTTAGAGAACGTTTGACGACGCCATTTAGTGTGCATATCAACACCGAAACCACCGTAATAGCCAGTGATTGACGCTAGCGTTTCACCGAATGCATGCAACGTGAATGCGTTTTGGTCACCGTGAGAGTGGCTGATTGAGCCAAACGGAGAACATTTGAATACCATGTGAATATGGTTATCACGCTCAGTCATCTTGTTGTGGAATGCAGCCCAACCCGTGATTGGGAATACTTTCAACAGTGGGTCATTCGATGGTGCTTTCTCTTCAGGTGCATCCCAAAGGAAGTTAAAGCGAAGATCATCGTAACCGAAGTCCCACCAACCGAAGTTGTAGAATTTGGTGTGTGCTTCAGTATCACGGCCTTTCAGTTGGTTGTAGTACCAAACATACTCAGGCTTCTGGTTAACACCTGCGTAATGCTTGATGTTGTAAGCCAGTTTTAGACCTGGGAAATCACCGATTGAAGACTGGTCACAGAAGCTCGCGCGCTTAGAGTGAACAGGCATGCAGTAAAGCGGGAAATCACCTGTGTTTTCGTAGAATGTTTTGTTGAACATGTCTACGCCACAGTATGCTTTCAATAGGTCGAATGCTTCGCCTAGGAATGCAGTTTGCGTGTTCCAGTAGTCAGGACCTTCAGCCCAACCGCCGTCTACACCGCCCCATGGTGGGTAGTGTACTGCGTAGTATTCTAGTGCGTATGCAATGTACTCGCCTGCTTTCGGGTGATCGTGGTAAAGCGCGATACACGTTGGGATGATAGCAGAAGAGATAGAACGAACACCGTGGCTGTTCAGTGGGTTGTTCAATAGATCAACCGTCACTTTCAGGTGGTGCATGATTTCGTCTAGACGCTCAATCAAAGCATCTTGAACTTGCTGACGTTCTTCATCTGTGAAGTAGCCGTGTAGCCAGTCGTAACCCCAAGCCATAGCCGCGATAACACGGAAAGCCGCTTCATCGTTATAGCCACGAGAAGTCACGCCTTCTGGATCGTACGTAGACAGTTTTAGAGTCCAAGCTTTTGCTTTCGCAATGAGCGCTTCGTCTTCTTTCACAACACCAGCAATCGCTAGGTTACGTGTCGCGTTCAGTGCCATTTGGCAATCAACGTACATTTGACGCCAATAAGGACGCCATAGAGAAGCTTTACCTACCGTCTCAGCTGGGTACGCTTGAGGCTCTTCAAAAGGAGCAGTCTCAAGGAACTTAACGGTAGAGTTGTTGTAGAAATCATCAAACATACAGTGAGCTTGATCAGCTTTCACTTTTGCTTTGAATTCTTCTAGCTGATCAGCTTGAACAAGAAGACGCGGACGTGCTTCGCTCAAGGTGTCTAGGAATGATAGGTCGAAGTCACGTGTTTGAACTTCGATAGGGAGTAGGTCTACAAGATTACCTGCTGAAGTATCGTTTTCCAGCTTCATCTTCCTGATTGCATCAAGAGATTTTTGGTCGCTCATTCTAACTCACTTATTTTTCAAGTTGATTGAAAGGAATTAGCAATAATATACGTCTTATTGTAGGACAATTAAATCTATTTCGGTTCGATTGAACCATTTTGTACAGTTTTCGTGATTTAGGTCAGATATCTTCCACCTGACAGTTTTTCCGTGTCGCAGAACAAAAAATGCGACGCCCTTTCGAGTCGTCGCATTCTATTATAAACGTTTTCTATGTATTAGCTTTCGGTTACTGCTTTCGCTTGCTTGCCGCCGTCATCGACCGCTTTAACCAGTAAGACACCAACACCACCAACAATCACACCACAAAGAATGAAGACTAGACGTCCCCACATTGGGTTAGTGAGTAGAGCCATTAGCATGATACCGACACCCGCTACCGCAATCAGTTTACCAAGCATTTCACGCTGTTTGTTATCCAGTACTTTCTGTTCTGCTGACTCCGCAACTAATGGAGTAGACAGGTTACCGAAGAACTTATCAACGTCTGCTTGACGCTTCTCAGTTAATGGCTTGTAGAACAGAGTTGATAGGATGAAGAAACCACCTGTCAGCGTAATGTGAGCAATCAGACCGATAGCAACCTTAACATCAGACCATTCACGGCTTGTTAGCTCTTCTAGACCGAAGATTGAAGACACCATTTCAGCGTTAACAACGAAACCCACGTAGTAAGAAACAAAACCACCAACCACTAGCGTACCCCAACCAGCCCAGTCCGGAGTCTTCTTAATAAAGAAGCCAAGGAATGCAGGAATTGTCATTGGGAAGCCGATCAGTGCGCCTACATACATCATGGTATCGAACAGGCTCAAACCTTTAAGCGAGTTGATGAACTGTGCAATAAGGATGATAGCAATACCAAACACGGCAGAAGTAATCTTAGAAACCGTTACTAGTTCTTTTTCGCTAGCCGTACCTTTACGAACGATTGGTTCATAGAAGTTCTTAACAAAGATACCCGAGTTACGGTTTAGACCAGAATCCATTGAAGACATTGTCGCTGCAAACATCGCCGCAACTAGAAGGCCAACCATACCTGCTGGCATGTACTCTTGTACGAAGTATAGGTAGGCAAAGTCACCCGCTTTCTTACCTGCTTCTGGGTAAGCTGCTGCTAGGTCGACACCTTGACCTGCAATGTACCAAGAAGGCATGAACCAGATAAATACACCACAAAGCATTAGCACACACGCTAGTAGCGCCGCTTTCTTCGCGTTCTTTGAGTCTTTAGCCGCTAGGTAACGGTAAGAGTTAAGCATGTTGTTAGTAATAGAGAACTGCTTCACGAAGATGAAGAATGCCCAAATGCTGAAGATGCTTAAGTAGTTAATGTTGTTACCAGAAAGGAAAGAACCGCCTTCCGCTACAGGGAAGTTATTCACGATTTCACCAACACCGCCACCTTGAACAACAGCAACAACAGCACATGTCACGGTTACTGCCATGATGATAACCATCTGCATAAAGTCAGATGCAATTACCGCCCATGAACCACCCGTTACAGACATTGCCAATACAACCAAACCGGTAATCCAGATAGTTGCTGTCATGTCGAAACCGAAGATACCAGAAGCGATGATTGCTAGTGCGTTTAACCATACACCGGCAGAAACAACACTGTTTGGCATTGAAGACCAAGTGAACACTTGTTCGTTAGTCGCACCGAAACGCATACGAATTGCTTCGATTACCGTTACTACACGTAGTTGACGGAACTTTGGAGCAAAGTATGCGAAGTTCATGAAGTAACCAAATGCGTTAGCTATGAAGATAACCGCTACTGCAAAACCATCGTTATACGCTTTACCTGCCGCACCGGTGAATGTCCATGCACTAAACTGGGTCATAAAGGCGGTTGCACCAACCATCCACCACAACATGTTACCGCCCCCGCGGAAGTAGTCACTGGTGGTACTTGTAAATGTTCTAAACATCCAACCTATCGCAATCAAGAATAGGAAATAAATGCCGACAATAATCGTGTTGAGTTCCATCGTGTATCCTTTGTCCGTTGTATTTTGTTACGAGGACTATAGGAAATCTCAAACTTTATTTGTAGTACAATAATCCAAATAAGTGATGGCGATCTTATTTTGATTGATTAAGTTAATTATATATATGACATAGGATGGAATATGGCCAATCCATCAAGGAAATTACTGGTGTTTGAGGTGAAAACTCAAAAAACCAAGACCAAACAACATCAAACCCATTAAAATCAGAGGCTTATAAAAAAGTGAGACTTTGCACACTTATTAACAAATACAACCAAACACATATAAATATAAAATTCTCAAAAATAATAAAACCCAAACCTGAGCTAAATCACCTTCATTTATCACACAATAAACCAGTGTTTTTTTATCTATTGAGAGTAGATAATTTCATTAGAATTCAACTTAAATTAATCCATATTGAAGCGGCATATCCTGTTCAAACGATGGCGGATTAAAAATATACAAAAATGAAAAATCATGGATGACGCATAATTATTTTGGGGGAGCTCGAGTGTCTAAAAAACGAATATCGAGCGTAATATTATTTTTATTTTGATGGTAAAGAGAACGACCGCTAGGCGTATACAAGAAAGAACTGACTTAAGAAGGAGTTAAGCGAGGGTGAACCAAAACAGTGCCACACATGGTGCAACACGCTTTCTAAAAACAAAAAAGGCATGCACTTGGCATACCTTTTTGACTGGTTCAAATGAAGTTGAAAACCGTGTTTAGCTTGCAGTGGCTAAACGGTGGTTAGTATCTTGCAAGTGAGCCGCTGACATTGTACGAGCTTTTTCACTGTCGCCAGCCATAATCGCTTCATAGATTCTACGGTGTTCATTGATACATGTGCTGCCCTCTTCAGAAGAGTGCACGATGAAGTTAACGAACATGGTCGTCAGAATATTGCCGAATGGCAGGTAGAAATCGTTACCTGTCGCATTAAAGATCAAGCTGTGGAAACGAGTATCGATGTCTGTCCAACGTTCTTGATCAAACACTTCTGCGTCATCCACTTCTACCATCTTCTGGAAGATCTCTGAAAGCTCGATACGTTGCTCAGCAGTCGCAAATTTTGCAGCTAATGCACACGCTTCAGGTTCAATCGCACGGCGAAGGCCTAAAAACTGAGAACAGAATTGGTCTATGTCGGTTAGACCATCCATCCATTCAATCAGTTGAGGATCAAGAAAGTTCCAGTATGCGCGATCTACTACACGAGTACCGATTTTCGGGCGGGACTCTAACAGACCTTTAGAAGTCAGTAGTTTAACAGCTTCACGAAGTGCCGTACGGCTGATACCAAACTGTTCACACAGCGCCATTTCACCAGGAATAATAGAACCTTGTGGCAGTTCACCAGACAAGATTCCACGAGCGATTTCACGCGCTACTTGCACGTGCAGGCTGCGCTTCGAGCCCGAGATTGAATTAAAAGTGCTAACCATAAGTTCACTTATTTTATATGTTATGTTTATGTATTATTTAAGGATCACTATAACAGGATTTCAACCTAGCGCCAATTGAGTAAATTAGCAACGAGTCGCTCTCTATTAATTTACTCAATGAATCAAACACTTACAAAGCATCCAATTCCGCACAGCTAGAAACATTATGTTACACCATTCATAAATCCGTCATCAAAACGCATCGGTTCTGTCATCCTCGATTTCTATACTCCCTTCCCAAGACATCACTCAATTGGACTGAAATAATGAAACCGACAAAAACAAATCTCACGCTTAAGAGCGCTATTACTGCTGCGCTGATTTTTTCTGGTTCTGCATTAGCAATGGATACACGATACGAAGATCGCTCTGGCAACTTGGTTGCTGATGTTCCTCAAGATGAATCACAATGGGTTGACCCAAACACGCTAATTTTTGCTTATACGCCAGTTGAAGATCCTGCAGTATACGCTGATGTGTGGAGCGAGTTTTTGAGCCACCTTGAAAAAACAACGGAAAAGACGGTTCGTTTCTTCCCTGTTCAAAATAACGCTGCTCAAATTGAAGCAATGCGTTCAGGTCGCCTACATATCGCAGGTTTCAACACAGGTTCTACACCACTAGCGGTTAACTGTGCAGGCTTTGCCCCATTCACAATGATGGCTGCAGAAGATGGATCTTTCGGTTACGAAATGGAAATCATCACTTACCCTGGTTCTGGCATTGAGAAAGTGGAAGACCTAAAAGATAAGAACCTAGCGTTCACATCACAAACGTCTAACTCTGGCTTCAAAGCACCTTCTGCGATTTTGGACGCTGAATATCAACTTCAACCTGACCGAGATTTCAAACCAGCATTCTCTGGCGCACACGACAACTCTATTTTGGGTGTGGCGCACAAAGATTACGATGCTGCGGCAGTCGCTAACTCAGTATTGAACCGCATGCTTTCACGCGATGTTGTGAAAGAAGACCAAATCAAGAGCATCTACAAATCTCAAACCTTCCCGACTACCGCTTACGGCACAGCGCACAACCTGACGCCAGAGCTGCAAGAGAAGATTCAAAAAGCGTTCTTCACTTTCGATTGGGAAGGCACAAAGCTTCAAGAAGAATTTGAACGTAACGGCGAAGCGCAGTTCGTTCCTATTACTTACAAAGAGCACTGGGAAGTGATCCGCACTATCGATACGGCAAACAAAGTCTCTTACACGTGTAGCTAAGTTCAACCGAACTAAAAAGCCAATCACACACCGATAAAACTAACTGCAGGTGTATTCGCCTGCAGTTATTCACCACTCTTTCCGGTTTACTTTCCATGCCTGTCTCAGGCGAACTCTTAGTACACCGCTCTTATAGGAATTCTATGTCTACTCTTACCCTTAAAGGGCTTACCAAGCACTACTCCAGTTCTGATAAAGCCCTTACCAACGTTAGCTTGTCGGTCAATGCCGGTGAAGTGGTTGGTTTAATTGGTCCATCTGGTGCGGGTAAATCAACGCTTATCCGTTGTATTAATCGGCTCACCGAACCCACCAGCGGCGAAGTGATCTTTTCCAATACCAATCTAGAAACGCTGTCTAAGCGACAATTGAGACAATCACGCCGTGAAATCGGGATGATTTTCCAAGAGTACGCGCTGATTGAGCGTTTAACGGTGATGGAAAACGTACTTTCAGGGCGTTTGGGTTACGTGAATTTCTGGCAAAGCTTTACTCGTCGTTTCCCGGAATCGGATATCCAAGCCGCTTACGCCCTACTCGACCGTGTTGGATTGTTAGAACACGCTAATAAAAGAGCCGATGCTCTGTCGGGTGGTCAGCGTCAACGTGTTGGTATTGCACGCGCACTTGCGCAGAAACCGAAATTACTGTTGATTGATGAACCAACGGCCGCACTTGATCCACGTACTGCGCGCCAAATCATGCGACTGATCAGTGAGATTTGTTCAGAGCAACAGCTCCCTGCCATCATCAATATTCACGATGTTCAATTAGCAAAGCAGTTTGTTGACCGTGTTGTCGGCTTGAATGCAGGTTGTGTCGTATTTGATGACAAACCAAACCTGCTCACTGAAGATGTTTTAACGCAAATCTACGGTGAAGAAGACTGGAGTCAACAAGCAGAAGAAGAGGCCGATGACCTCATCATCACAAGCCCTCGCCTGTCTGAGGCAACAATATGACTCAACCATATCCAAATCAAGTTCAGCAGCATTTAAAGTCAGGAAAACAGAATTCCAAACAATACCCGACACAGTGGACAAAGCCGCCACTGATTTCTAGCCCGTGGCTGCGCTGGAGCTTAATCATCATTGTCGCGGTTTACTTGTACCTTGCGACTCAATCGGTACACGTCAACTGGGCTCGAATTTACGAAGGCAGCGAACGCGGCTGGCAGTTCATTTTGGCTTTCATGAACCCAGATTTTGGTGGCCGTTGGAACAACATCTCACAAGGTTTGATTGAGAGTTTAACCATGACACTGACATCTACTGTGGCGGGTGTCCTTCTTTCAATCCCATTCGGATTAGGCGCAGCGAAAAACCTTGCCCCTACGCCAGTTTACCTGTTCTGTCGTGCGTTTATTTCGGTTGCTCGTAGCTTACAAGAAATCATCGTAGCGATTCTGTGTGTTGCTCTATTTGGCTTTGGTACGTTTGCGGGTTTTGTCACGCTCACCTTCGCGACCATCGGCTTTCTCGCAAAACTGTTTGCCGATGAAATTGAAGCCATTGACCCAGCACCACTCACCGCAATGCGCGCAACGGGCGCGAGCTGGTTACAACAGGTGAATTACGCGATTCAAGCGCAGGTAATGCCGCGCTTCATCGGACTTTCGATGTACCGACTCGACATCAACTTTCGTGAGTCAGCCGTGATTGGCATTGTTGGCGCAGGTGGTATCGGCGCAACGTTAAACACAGCAATGGACCGTTACGAATACAGCGCAGCAGCCGCTATTCTATTGATTATTATCGTGATTGTGATGTTGTGTGAATACCTATCAACCATCATCCGTAAGCATGTGCAGTAAGGAACGACCAATGAGCACGCTAAATGAAACACCGACAAGCGCCATCAATCGTACCCAATGGCAGCGTTACGACAGTAAACAGAGCCTCATGCTTTGGCTAGGCTGGCTTTGCTTTGTTGCTTTGACAGTATTCGCATGGCAAGTCATGAACAAAGATACGATTTGGTACTTTGTGACTGACTCACCGGATCAATTTGCTGATATCTCTTCACGTATGTGGCCACCAAGATGGAGCTACTTAGAGTCTCTTTGGAGCCCTTTGTGGGACACCATTAACATCGCAACAATTGGCACACTGTTAGGGATCGTACTCGCGTTTCCAGTTGCATTCTTAGCCGCACGCAACACAACGCCAAGCACAACGTTTATCAGGCCTATCGCACTGTTCATCATTGCGGCAAGTCGTTCAATCAACTCATTAATTTGGGCACTCCTGTTAGTGGCTATCATCGGCCCAGGGTTACTGGCCGGTATTATCGCGATTGCGCTACGCTCGATTGGCTTCGTGGCTAAGTTAATGTACGAAGCGATTGAAGAAGTAAACGTCACGCAGATGTCAGCGATTGAATCGACGGGGGCATCTCCACTGCAAGTCTTGAACTACGGCATTCTTCCGCAAGTAATGCCAAGTTTCATCGGCACGAGCTTGTTCCGTTGGGACATCAATATTCGAGAGTCTACCGTCTTAGGTTTGGTGGGCGCTGGCGGTATCGGCTTAAAACTGCAAGAATCGATGGCAATGCTGGCATGGCCTCAAGTGACTGTGATTTTCTGTGCGATTCTAGTGACGGTCATCTTCTCCGAATGGCTGGCTGCGAAAGCAAGAAAAGCCCTTATCTAAATACTAAAAACAACGTCAAATAGACGGTTAGCTAAGATCAAAGCCTACTCACTGAGTAGGCTTTTTGTTTGTTGAAACGTTCTATTCTGTTTCTTACACACATAAAAAAACCGAGCAACTCGCAATGAGTTACTCGGTTTGACTTATTCCCGATGTATTCAGTCGTTGTTGGTATCAACGAACGATTTTGCAATCACGACTGAATTCAATGTGACGCTTCGTTCCCGCAAAGCACCACATCAGTACACACCATCGTTAAATGGTATGTGTGTTGATCATTTACAGTTGAGCAAATGATCCTTCCCACGAGTATGTCTCACCCGCAAACTCAACAGTGTGAGTTGCTTGCTGCGTGTCTTCAGCTTGGTTTGAGATACCGTAGTGGTAAGTGTTACCAGAAGTAGTCTGAATGCGAACAACAGTCCCGACACTGTTATGGCCCACAACAGATACTGATTTAACTAGACCACGAGCGCCTACAGAGGCTTCGATAGACTCGTTAAAGTAACCATGCGTTTCTAGTACAGAAGCAAACACGTGGTTTTGACCAGACTGACGTAAGATGAACGCAGGCTCACTCTTAAGGTTGAAGTCTGGATCGTTAGCACCAGTGCGAGCAAAAATCACTTCGCTGCCCGCATTCGCGCTGGTTACTAGGCTGTAGTAGCTGCTGTCATGTAGCCAGCTTACTAGAGAACCTTCTTCGTTCACTTTGCCTGAAGCAACGTTCCATAAATGTTGGTAACCGTTGTCTTCACCTAATGGCTTAAGCGTTGTTTCCATGTTGTAATCGAAGTCAGTGCGAATGATTTGACCCGAGTGGTGAACTGGTAAGTCGTACTGGTGCTCAGCGTCAGCTTCGATGCGGTACACATCAATTACTAGCGGTTTTTCGAACTCAGGTAGTTCAGCAAGAATCACGCTGCGTTGCATGTCTACGCCAGTGTAGTACTCAGAAATTGTGCCGCTCATACCTTGTAGCGACTGGTCGTCTGCTACGAAGAAGTGCTTCTGACCAAACTTAGACTCAGCCAATGCTGTGTTGAAGTTGTTCTGCGTTTTCTGATCAACCGTTACTGTGTTGTGAGCAACCGTCTGCTTACAGTAAGACTTGTTCTCCGGGATGTAACGACCGCCAAACTTAGGCTCAACGTTTACCCAACGACCGAAGCCGTAATCGTGCAGCACTTCGTGGCCACGGTTGAATACGCTTAGGTGCAAGCCATCGTAGTGACCATGGTCTAGCGCAGAATGGTACTGGTGGTCTGAACCGTGCTGACCAAACCAGATCAACGCCATTGTGTCGTCGTCTTGCACATCACGGTGACGAAGGATGCTTACGCCGCCTTTTTCGCCTTCAGGCCCGTCTGTTACAAACAGGCTACCCCAGTTGAATGGTTTGATGTCGTCTGCTGCATCAACCGCATCAGACAGTGTTTTACCAGAAGCATGAACCCAAACATTTTTTTGGTGATCAGCCATACCAAGCAGAGTTTCAGTCTGCTCGTAACGGTGGTAACACACAGACGTTGCCATGATAACGCCTTCATCGTTGATAGAGATTGTCTTCGATGAATCGTTCAGAGCTGGCAATGTACCGTCTGGGAATGCTGTTTTGAATACAGAGTACGACGTTGTCTTGATCACTGAGTCGTTGAATTCATAGATACCAACTTCAGGCTGACGACGTTCAATTGCTTCTGCGAACAGGTAGATTGGACGTAGCGAGAAACGGTGGTAGTAAGGACCTTCCATGTAGTAGCCGTCTGGCGAAAACAGTTGGTCAAGTTGTGCTAAGAAACCGCCGCTTACTTTGTCTAGTTTCAGGCCGTAAAGCGCTTTGTCTACAGACTCTTGATCGTTGATTGCGTAACCACAGATACCTACCGCTGCCACAGCCCATAAGCCGTGGTTGTGTACGATATCGAAGTCGTGTGCGTAAGTCACAACGAACATTTCGATCATTTGCTTAAGAAGATCGTCTTCGATCAGACGCTTTTGCTCTTCAGAAATGGTGTGGTAAATACAGCTGTACGCACAAGAAGCGTAAAGCATCCACATGTTCTCGTTCAACGTTTGGTGGAACAGCTTACCCGGAGGGTTAGAGTCACGGCTTACGTTGCTTTCAAGTGTTGGGTACACCGTCGCGTACGCTGTTAGCATATCAACGATGTAATCACGGTACTTTGTTTCCTCAGTGATAAGGAACAAACGGCCCGCTAGATCCATATGGATGTAGTTTTGCTTGTGACGGTTGTGCTCGTAACCGCCGCCTTCACCGTGACCAGGTACTTCAATGCCAACTTCCGCCATGTAAGCGTCAGTTTGTTTAATGTCGCGAGTCAGTGCGTTACCTAAAAGGCTATCCTTGCCAAGTTCTTTACGAAGCTCTGCTGCTTCATCAAAGTTAAGTAAAAGTGGTTGATAGCTCATTATTATTTCCCCTGCTCTGCTCTGCTTGCTAATTCTGGGTTTAAAGTTGTTTCTACTGAGTAGAAGCCTGTCCAGCTGTATACTTTGCCGTTCAGCTCTACTTTGTGTTCAGTGCTGTCAGTCGCGCCAAGTTGGTTGCTGATCATCACTGTCACGTTTGATTTCTCTGTGGTGATCTCAACTACCGAACCGATATTGGTGTGAGCCACTACTTTGATGTCTTTCACAACACCACGTGCATTAACTGATTGCTCGAATTCTTCGTTGAAGTAACCGTGCGTTTCAACAACAGAAGCAAACAGTGTTGTTTCACCTTTGCTGCGTAGAATGAACGCAGGCTCAGAACGTAAGTTGAAGCTTGGGTCGTTAGCGCCAGTGCGAGTAAAGATAACTTCAGCATTGTCGTTAGACGTTGCACCTAGCCACGTGTAGTAGGTGTTGTTCTGTAGCCAGCTTACCAGTGCTGTGCCCTTCACTTCACCGCTTGCCACGTTCCATAGGTGTTGGTAACCGAAGTCTTCACCTAGCGTGTTCAGCTCTTTGTTTGCTTGGTATTCAAAGCTAGTGCGAACAATCTGACCTTGATATTGGTGTGAGTAGTCGTACTGATGCTCACCTTCACCGCCTTTCTCAGAATCTAAACGGTAAAGATCTAATAGTAGCGGAGATTCTAATTCTTCAAGGTTTAGCATGAACACGCTGCGTTGCATGTCAAAACCTTCGTAATGATCGTTAGCAAATGCGCTCATGCCATTGATTTGCTCGTCTTCTACTTTGAAGAAGTGTGGCAAGCCGTGTACTGCATCTGCACGTTCAACGTCAAAGTTGTTCTGACATTTTTCATCAATCGTTACTGCGTTATGTGCAATTGTTTGACGAGCGTAAGATTTGTTTTCGTCTAGGTAACGGCCGCCGAATTTAGGCTCAACGTTCACCCAACGACAGAAACCGTATTCACGCAGTACTTCTTGACCACGGTTGAAGAAAGAAATACCCAGCGTATCAAAGTTACCGTGACCCATGCCGTGTTGGCCGTAGTTCATAACAAGTTGAGAAACGTCGCCTTTCTTATCCTGCATACGGATAAAGCCTTGCGCGCCGTTGTGACCTTGAGGGCCTTCGTTCAATTCAACACTTGGCCAGAAAGGCATGCCGATATCTTTCTCAGCAGACGCTGCTTCGTAGGCTTTAGATAGCTCAAGACCACATGGATGCATCCAAACTACGTCTTGAATCTTCGCCATACCAAGAATGTTTTGGTCTACGCCGTTTTCAGAAGAGTAATGCTTGCTGTAAACACTTACTGCAACCTGAACACCCATGTCTGTAATACCCATAGTACGAGAAGCATCATTCAGAGCCGGGAACTCACCGTTCGGGTAAGCCGTCGCCAGCATCGCTTGTACTGTGTTACCAATCACGCCGCCTTTGTAGTTGTAGATATCCACTTCAGGCATATGACGGTGAATCACTTCAGCGAACACACACGTTGGACGAATCGCATAACGGTGGTAGTAAGGACCTTCCATGTAGTAGCCAGACGGTGCAAACAGCTGAGAAACTTGCGCTAGGAAACCGCCAGTATCATTACGATCAATGCCGTACACTGACATTTCAAGGTACTCACGCTTACCTAAAGCAAGACCACAAATACCGACAGCCGCTACTGCCCAAATACCGTGATTGTGAATTCGGTCGAAGTCGTGTGCGTATTTAACCGTGAACATTTCTAGCATTGGTTCAAAAATGCGAGACTCAATATTGTCGCGTTGTTCTTGTGTCAGAGTTGAAGCAACACAAGAGTAAGCTAAGCTTGAGAACATTAACCAGCAGTGTTCGTTCAGGATTTGGTGGAACAAACGACCTGTAGGGTTAGTGTTTTTCTGTACGTGGTAATCAAACGTTAGGTATTTGTCTGCGTACTCTTCTAGTAATTCTGTAACAAAGTCAGCGTACTTTTGCTCTTTAGTGATCAAGAACATGCGACCAGCTAGATTCATGTACGTGTAATTTTGCTTATGGCGGTTATGTTCGTAACCACCAGCCTCACCATGACCTGGGACATCAATAGGTAAACGCATGAATGCTTCTAGATCTTTCGCGTTCGCTGCAATGGTTTTGCCCATTAAGCTAGAACGGCCCACTTCAAGATGAAGCTGCTCGATTTCTGCTTCAGTCAACAATACTGGTTTAGTCGTCATATTCTTTGTCACCCTCAATAAAGAGTTTATCTGCTTAAACTTTGATTAAATTTTCAAACTCCATATAAAGTAATACAATATGAGCTTTAATTATACCTATTCGTCGCCAAATGATGAGTAGAGTCACACTATTAGTCATAAGCCATTGATGTAGCTGACTAATGGTAAATATCAGCCATTTATTAAGTTGTTGATTTATTTACGCTATATGAAGTATCGCTTGATCAATATCACACAAATTTAGATATATTGTATTACAATTGAGCTCATTCCCTTATGATGGATGCAAGTTAAGTAACACTTAAAAGATTTAAACAGATTAGGAGATACACAATGAACTCTTTCTTTATCCTAGATGAAAACCCATGGGAAGAACTTGGTGGCGGCATTAAGCGTAAAATCGTTGCTTACACTGACGATCTAATGGCAGTACACCTATGTTTTGATAAGGGCGCGATTGGCCACCCTCATACTCACGAAATCCATGACCAAATCGGTTACGTAGTTCGTGGCAGCTTCGAAGCTGAGATTGAAGGCGAAAAGAAAGTCCTTAAAGAAGGCGATGCTTACTTCGCTCGTAAACACATGATGCACGGTGCAGTTGCACTAGAGCAAGACAGCATCCTTCTTGATATCTTCAACCCTGCGCGTGAAGATTTCCTAAAATAATAAACAGCGCAACCTCAGTTGCTAAGGTAAGCATATGAAATCATTAAACATCGCGGTCATTGGCGAGTGCATGGTTGAGCTACAAAAGAAACAAGACGGGCTTAAGCAAAGTTTCGGTGGCGATACACTAAATACTGCACTTTACTTGTCTCGCTTAACAAAAGAGCAAGATATCAACACGAGCTACGTAACAGCACTAGGCACTGACCCATTCAGTACCGACATGTTAGAAAAGTGGCAAGCGGAAGGTATCGACACTAGCTTAATTGCTCAGCTTGATCACAAACAACCAGGGCTTTACTACATCGAGACCGATGAAACTGGTGAACGCAGTTTCCACTACTGGCGTAATGATGCTGCAGCAAAGTTCATGTTTGACCAGGAAGACACGCCTGCTCTACTTGATAAGTTATTCTCTTTTGATGCGGTTTACCTAAGTGGTATTACGCTTGCTATCTTGACAGAGAATGGACGCACGCAGCTATTCAACTTCTTAGACAAATTTAAAGCGCAAGGCGGCCAAGTATTCTTCGACAATAACTTCCGTCCAAAACTTTGGGAAAGTCAACAAGAAGCGATTTCTTGGTACTTGAAGATGCTTAAGTACACTGACACGGCTCTACTGACGTTCGATGACGAGCAAGAGTTGTACGGCGACGAAAGCATTGAACAGTGTATTGCACGTACGTCTGAATCTGGTGTGAAAGAGATCATCATTAAACGTGGTGCTAAAGACTGCTTAGTAGTTGAAAGCCAAAGCGCTCAGTACGTTGCTCCAAACCCAGTAGACAACATTGTTGATACTACAGCGGCTGGCGACTCGTTCAGCGCGGGCTTCCTAGCTAAGCGCTTAAGCGGTGGCAATGCACGTGATGCAGCGTTAGCAGGTCATATTGTGGCAGGGACTGTGATTCAGCATCCAGGTGCTATCATTCCTCTAGAAGCGACGCCTGATCTGTCTCTATAATTACGCACTTTAACTATTAATCAAGGGTTTGCTTAGTTGAAAGCAAGCCCACATTTAACGTGAGAAAGAATTCATGACTACATTAAATGAACAACTAGCAAACCTAAAAGTAATTCCTGTAATCGCTATCAACCGTGCTGAAGACGCTATCCCTCTAGGTAAAGCACTTGTTGAAAACGGCATGCCATGTGCAGAAATCACGCTACGTACAGAATGTGCAATCGAAGCGATTCGCATCATGCGTAAAGAATTCCCAGACATGCTAATTGGTTCAGGTACTGTACTGACTAACGAGCAAGTTGACGCATCTATCGAAGCTGGCGTTGATTTCATCGTAAGCCCAGGTTTCAACCCGCGCACTGTTCAATACTGTATCGATAAGGGTGTTGCAATCGTACCGGGTGTTAACAACCCAAGCCTAGTTGAGCAAGCAATGGAAATGGGCCTTCGCACGTTGAAGTTCTTCCCTGCTGAGCCTTCTGGCGGCACTGGTATGCTTAAAGCACTAACAGCGGTTTACCCTGTTAAATTTATGCCTACTGGTGGCGTAAGCTTGAAGAATGTTGATGAATACCTATCGATCCCTTCTGTACTTGCATGTGGCGGTACTTGGATGGTTCCAACTAACCTTATCGACGAAGGTAAGTGGGACGAACTAGGCAAGCTGGTTCGTGACGCAGTTGATCACGTTAACGCTTAATCTATTTTAGATTGAGTGATGAAGCCTCACCTCGGTGGGGCTTTTTGTTATCTGGCGTTTATTGCGCTGACTAACCGTAAACACGCTCAATCAACGTTCTGTTTCCCCTATACCCTATCGCCTTTCTCCCTATGGGCTCGTAAAGATCCGTGACTAAGACAGGCAAGAACGAGTAATGTAAGGCTTTCAATCTACGTCAGTATGCATCTAGCGAAGCGTTACTGGTGCCCCCTATCGCCTATCCAGTTTCTTATCCAGCCCCTTACCCAGCAATGGTCCTTTTCGATACGTCATCAAGCATCTCTCATGGCATGCATTGAAGACCACAATAGACAAAGTGAGCCGCAAAATGTGTCCCGTCGTCCAGTTTAACGCCCACTCAGTGACAAAAATTCCAAATACGCACCTCTATGATGAATAAATAGCATAGAAAGGCTTCATGGCCGCAGATAAACAGAAAATAGCGAAGTGAAAACAATGAGCTACACTTGAAATCTCAATACAAAAATTTTCAGTATAGGGTTCCAAATTAACGTGAATGTCGTCGCACAACACACCAATTTGTAGCACATTTGTTACGGTTATAATTAAAATCTTATAGATACGGCAAAGTAAGCGCTTTTGTTTATATTGTAATACATATAAACATTTAACCCTCAATTTATTTTAGATCTCAAACAAAATACACTCACATTTAAATTCAATTAAAACAAATACTTATATAACCACGTGTTAGAGGCCGAAAAATCAATGCGACCTAGATCATACTAAAGACATATTGTAGTACAAATAAACCTTGGGACGCGTTAATCTAAGCCCAGTTAATTATGATATTTAAAAGGCTGAAAAGATGACTATTGATACTTTTGTTGTTCTCGCCTACTTCTTCTTTTTAATCGCGATTGGTTGGATGTTCCGTAAGTTCACCACCTCTACAAGTGATTACTTCAGAGGGGGCGGCAAAATGTTGTGGTGGATGGTTGGTGCAACTGCCTTCATGACACAATTTTCAGCATGGACGTTTACAGGTGCCGCAGGACGCGCATTCAATGACGGTTTCGTTATTGTAATCCTATTCTTAGCCAATGCTTTTGGCTACTTCATGAACTATATGTACTTCGCTCCAAAGTTCCGCCAACTTCGTGTGGTAACGGCGATCGAAGCTATTCGTCAGCGCTTTGGTAAAACGTCTGAACAGTTCTTCACATGGGCAGGTATGCCGGACAGCCTTATCTCTGCAGGTATCTGGCTAAACGGTCTAGCTATCTTTGTAGCAGCGGTATTCAACATCCCAATGGAAGCTACCATTGTGGTAACGGGTATGGTTCTAGTATTGATGGCAGTAACCGGCGGCTCTTGGGCGGTTGTTGCTTCTGACTTCATGCAAATGCTTGTAATCATGGCCGTGACAATCACTTGTGCGGTAGCAGCTTACTTCCACGGTGGCGGCTTAACTAACATTGTTGCTAACTTCGACGGCGACTTCATGTTAGGTAACAACCTAAACTACATGAGCATCTTCATCCTTTGGGTTGTATTCATCTTCGTGAAGCAGTTCGGTGTAATGAACAACAGCATCAACGCATACCGTTACCTATGTGCAAAAGACAGTGAAAACGCACGTAAAGCGGCAGGCCTAGCATGTATCCTTATGGTTGTTGGTCCACTAATTTGGTTCCTACCACCTTGGTACGTTAGTGCATTCATGCCTGAGTTCGCTGAGCAATACACATCAATGGGCGACAAAGCCGGTGATGCTGCTTACCTAGCATTCGTACAAAACGTAATGCCAGCAGGTATGGTTGGTCTTCTTATGTCAGCAATGTTCGCTGCAACGATGTCTTCTATGGATTCAGGTTTGAACCGTAACGCTGGTATCTTTGTAATGAACTTCTACAGCCCGATTCTTCGTAAAAATGCGACTCAGAAAGAGCTGGTTATTGTAAGTAAGATAACGACTATCATGATGGGTATTTTCATCATTGCGATTGGTCTATTCATTAACTCTCTGCGTCACTTAAGCTTGTTCGATATCGTAATGAACGTAGGTGCGTTGATTGGCTTCCCAATGCTTATCCCTGTCCTACTAGGTATGTGGATTCGTAAGACACCTGACTGGGCTGGTTGGTCTACTCTAGTGGTTGGTGGTTTCGTTTCTTACATCTTCGGTATCTCTCTGCAAGCAGAAGACATCGAGAACCTATTTGGTCTAGAAACAGCGCTTACAGGCCGTGAATGGAGCGACTTGAAAGTAGGTCTTAGCTTAGCTGCTCACGTAGTGTTCACAGGTGGTTACTTCATCATGACTTCTCGCTTCTACAAAGGCCTATCGCCAGAGCGTGAGAAAGAAGTTGACCAACTATTCACTAACTGGAACACGCCGCTTGTAGCGGAAGGTGAAGAGCAACAAAACCTAGATACTAAACAGCGTTCAATGCTTGGTAAGCTTATCAGCACAGCAGGTTTCGGTATCCTAGCAATGGCTCTGATTCCAAACGAACCAACAGGACGCTTATTGTTCCTACTATGTGGTTCGATGGTACTAACCGTTGGTATCCTACTGGTTAACGCATCTAAAGCTCCGGCTAAGATGAACAACGAGTCAGTTGCCAAATAGCTAAACAGCTAAATAAGCAGCTAACAAGTTAAACCAAAATGAAGCCCATGTTATTCGATAAGATGGGCTTTTTGTTTGTCTTCGGTTTATCAAAATAGAATATGAAACGCATCTCGATTAATGCGCATAAAGCGTAGAAATACCTATCTCCTGCCCTCGTTTTATCTTCTTTTCCAACCTTTCCAATGGTTTGATCTCTTTCTCTGATTGTTTCTGTTACTTTGAATGACAACACAAACACAACAGACAATTACAATGAAAAAAACATCACTATTACTTGCCTACATTGCTCTGGCACTTTCTGGTGTCGCACAAGCTGACCAGCTAGAAGACATTCAAAAATCAGGTACTCTGCGTGTGGGCACCACAGGTGACTACAAGCCTTTCTCTTACTTCGATGGTAAAAGCTACTCTGGCTACGATATCGATGTTGCACAGCACATCGCGGAACAATTAGGCGTTGAATTGAAGATTGTTCGTACCACATGGAAAGATCTACTGACCGACCTAGACGACGATAAGTACGACATCGCGATGGGCGGCATTACGCGTAAAATGCAGCGTCAGTTAAACGCGGAACAAACTCAAGGCTACATGACCTTTGGTAAGTGTTTCTTGGTTGCGAAAGGCACCGCAGAACAGTACGACAGCATTGAGAAAGTGAACCACTCTTCTGTTCGTGTGGGCGTGAACATTGGCGGCACTAACGAGATCTTTGCCGACGCGAACTTGCAGAACGCAAGCTTCACACGCTACGAGAACAACCTCGACGTACCAAAAGCAGTAGCGGAAGGCAAAGTTGATGTGATGGTGACAGAAACCCCTGAAGGTCTGTTCTATCAGGTAACTGACGAACGTCTTGAAGCGGCCCGCTGCGAAACCCCGTTCACCAACAGTCAGTTCGGCTACCTGATTCCTAAAGGTGAACAACGTTTGTTGAACACGGTGAACTTCATTATGGATGAGATGAAATTGAAAGGTGTTGAAGAAGAGTTCCTGATCCACAACTCCCTTAAGTAACTCTTTTCAATTTATACCGTAACAAAAAAGAGGCCAGCAATGCTGGCCTCTTTCGTTATGGTTCAATGGTTCGCTTTAACCGTGAGTTATCACATTCTGCTGTACCAATGCATCCAGAATGTCCGAAGGCATGGTGCTACTTAAGGTTAGCTGTGGCGCAAGGTCTTCAACCACAATCACCTGTTCCGTAGTACCTAAGCCATCCGGGTTGATCGTAAGCTCAATATCATCCCCGTCCACTTTCGCGTCTATTTGTTGTAGCAACGCGGTCATGTCTGGAGATGTATTTTTAAGCTCCGGCAACACTTCTCTCAAGTCAATGCTGTCCCCTTCCGACAAATCAAAGTCGGTAATCGTATCTTCAACACCATCTTCGATGTTAAGCCATACGAACGAGTCCATACCATCACCACCAGTCAGAATGTCTGAGCCTCCGCCGCCAATCAGGGTGTCGTTACCGTCACCGCCAACAAGCGTATCGTCACCTGCGCCACCTTCAAGTCGATCATTCCCTGAACCACCCGTTAAGTCAGTCGCATTAGCACCAGCCAGTAACTGAACATCATCGGTTTCCGAAGCCAAGTTAATATCAACTGCGTTAGACACAATGTTCAAGTTAAGGTCAATCGATGCAGAGGTTGCTGTATCGTTGTTGTCAGTCTCTTCAGAAACCGCCTCGACTTTCAGTGTGTAGTTACCTGGAGTTTGAGAAAGCCCAACCGCTTGCAAGCTTTCAATTGCATCTGCCGTTGCTACCCAAACACCACCGCCAAGATCCGTCACAGAACCCGCAGCACTGGTGATTTGAGCGCCAGCAGGTACATCACTGATATGCAGCGTTAGCTCTTCTGTGATGTCTGTTAATGCCGCGATAATTCCAACCAAAGGAATACCACTCGCACTCACTGACTGACTCGCAGTAATGTTTCTCACGTAGTTAGATGCAGGGTCAATCGATAACGTTGGCGCGTTAGCCACTGGTGTCACCTGTATCGTAAACTCTTCTGGTGGTGTTTCGATAATAATGCCAGATGGATTACCACTATCCTGAGCTACCACTTGTAACTGAATACTGTTCGATGGGATATATTGCGTATTCACAAACACGCCAACAGGGTTGGTTGGTGTATTAATGATTGCATTGATATCCGCCGGTGTACCTTCCAGTATGATTGAGCTTGTGTCCTGCCCGCTAACAGTGACAGTGGTTGTTCCTGGCAGAGTTACCGATAAAGCACCAAAATCGACACTCAAGGTAACCGTCATGAAATCGTCGGCATGAACGCCTACATAGTCAGGGTCTGCTACGGTAATACCACTAATCAATTGCTCGACATCTTCGTCAATGACAGGCGTGACACTGTCACCATTAACAACAGGCGAATCATTAACACCTGTCACAGTTAAGCTCAAATCGCCGGTGTCTGTTAGGAAGTCATCAGCTCCATTGGTTTGCCCATCGTCTTGAACGGTATATGTAAAGCTGATATTTCCACTGGTCGCATCGTATTCATCGTTGGCATCAAAAACCCAATATGGGCCAGTAATCGACGGGTCATCTACACCACCACTGTTTTCAAAGTAGTCCAACTGCCCTTGACCCGAAGTGAGACTGACATCGGTTATTGTCAGGTTATCACCTTCAGGATCGCTTGATGCGGCAATCAAATCTTCAGCTTTAATTACGATTTGCTCATCTTCAGCAATCGTGCCCAAGTCGATGTCCGTTGCCACTGGCTGATCATTCACTTCCGTTACCTTAATGGTAAAGGTTGTTTGATTGGTTTGAGCGGTATTCGGGTCTCCAGCATCAATCAGACCGTTATTACCACCATCATCAACAGTGGCAGTGACTGTCGCAACACCTCCCTGATTTAGGTAATTCTCATCCGCACCCAATTCGAATCTGACACTACCTGTATCCAGAGCAGTATTTATATTGGCCAAAGTTCCAGAGAGAACAATGGCGCTGCCACTAGTTGGCGTAGAGGTAACACCCGTTGAAGAGGTGTAGGTCAACGTACCTTGATCGACCGATAATGTTAGTGTGTAGATCGCGTTCGGATCATCATAAACGGCGTCCGGGTCCTCTATCTTAAAGCCCGATATATCACTCAATGCAATAGAGGTGTCTTCCGGCGTCTCTAAGTTCTCAATATTGACAAATGTTGGTTGGTCATTGATCGGATCAACCACCAAGTCGACACTGAAAATGGTTTCCGCCCCTAAATACTCAGTGTTATCCGCATCTGTATCTACTGAGCGAACAGAAATAGACAACGGTGTATCAATACCAAGCGCATTACCTGTGTCTGAATTGTGCTCACCGGAGTTAAACACGATCTTATCGAGTGCTGTTGCATCTACGTCTAGCGTCCATGTATCAGAGGCTGAATCGTAAATACCTAGTGTTGTTCCATCCGGATGCAAAATTGACGCGTCTTGTGGAACATTGCTGACCACAACACGGATGGTTTCTGGCGAGTTTTCAGTATAAGTCCCACTCCCCGATGCAGAAAATGCGTTATCCAGAATAGTCGTGTTGATTTCAATATCAATATTTTCGCCTTCTAAACCGACTACCGAATCAGTCGGATCCGTATCAATATCGTCCCCTACAGGAAGTACATGCACTTGGAAACTTGGCAGAGTACCTGCGTTAGTTGGTACACCGAGCAAAGATTCTTGCGTAAACACCTCAACACCAAACTCAAAAGTACCGCTGAAATCTTTCGGAGGCAGTACCGATATTTCGCTCAAATCGAATGAATTCGAGACATTTGAAGGCAATTGGACACTCCACACGCCTCCACCATTATTCTTAACCGTGAAGTCTGAGGAGTTATCTACCCTGAATTGGAAGCCATCAGGGACATCAGTAAACTTGATAGAGACAAACTCTTCCGAACCATCTAAATCCGTCAAAGCAATCGACACTGGACTTGAGCCAGCGAGTGAAATCTCTTGGTCTTCACTACCCGTTATTTCAATGACATCTGCGTTCGTTCCAGGACCAGTGATCGCAATATCATCCACCACAGGGACTACGTCAAAGCTAACCGACGTTGAGAAAGATTCGATTGTGGCATCCTCAGTTGTGTCAGGAATATCTTGATTGAAGGTCGCCGTATCTAAAATGTTACCTGTCACAGTAACGTTCACAGTACTGACATCAGCACCATTTACGTCATCATAAGTCGGGAAGTTCTCTTTCGGTTTAAACAACACGCCTGACAAGGCACCATTTTCAATTTCACTTTCGGTGAAAGAGATGGATGTGCCCAATGGCGTTCCAGTATCACTGTAGAATTCGCCATTGCTTGTGTCAGTTAAGGTTAAAGTGATATCGGTGAAGCGTTCATCACCGCCTTCAACACCATTGACTTGGTCTGCAACCGAACCCGAGAAATCAAGCACAATATAGGTGTCTTCATAACCCACAGCTTCAGCGCCCGGTTGACCATCGATATCGACAGGGTTCAACGAGTCATCCAAAGAACCAGTAATATCGACAGAAATACTTGGCGCTACATCTGTTACAGCAGAGACTTTAATGATGGCGCTGGTATCAAGTACCTTCTCATCACCCGATATCAAATCTTTGGTGATCACCGTAAATGGCAATTTAAAGTCCCCAGAATAATCTGCGGGTAAATTCAACACCAAATCAGAGAAATCTGGCGTTACACCTTGTACCAAAGTGGACTGATACACATATTCGCCGTTAACGAAGTCAATCTCACCACTACCACCGATGCTAATGTTAAGTGTTTGGGTAAGGTCCGATGGGTCAAGAAACACGGTATCATCAATAACGATGGTAATTTCGTCGTTAAATGTATCGCCACCACTGAAACTAATGATACTTTCAAGCGCGTCACCAAGCATGAGCTGAGTATCTTCAATCGCGTCGATTGTCTGGTTCGGAGTTGCAGCGATATCAGCAGCAATTTCTCCTCCACCAACGATCTCTTCAGGGAAGGTCAAAATAACATTACCCTCTCTTGGAGCAATCGCAGAATTCTGGTCACTCAATTCGTCTCCCAAGTCTTCAACTTGAGCAAACACCTTCATTTTGATACTGCTGTTATTGTTTTCATCACCATCAGTGTATGGAGCAGTTAGATCTAAACCCTCAGGTGCACTAATCGTAAACGCATCTTCATCTGTGACTACCCAACGACCATCACCCTCATACACAGCGCCAGTCACGAGTAGTTGACTCAACACCTCGTCTGGCAATGTGCCGTCAGTCGTCGTAGTCAACTGAATGACGACTTCGTTAACGACTTCGTTGATAGGAAATACCGGAGAGACATCATCTTCTTTGTAACGGATAACGTACTCACCATCCAAGATCTCAATACCACCACCATCTACGGCTTGGTTATCACTATTGGTTGTGAGTTTGATTACACCCGCAGCATCAGATGTAATTGATGTTAACTCACCACTACCGTCTTCATTGGAGAAAACGATAAAGTTATCGTCAACTCCATCTCCATCTGGATCTTTAGGTTCCACAACAGGCACAACTTGTACTGTGATGGTGCCTGTAATTGCTGGATTAGCAACTACTCGGCCGCCCTCACCAACAATCGCATCATCGGTGTACTCGAAATCTCTCTCCTCCATCTCAACGACGGTTGTCAGCGTAAAGTCGACACTTGAGTTTTCTGGTGGTGTCATTTGGATAAAGTTGTTCGCCAAAGCAATCTGAGTAAATTGCTCCGGTGTCTGTGAGGTGTCTTTCGGTGTAATGATTAAGGTGCCGGCCATGCTGGAATCGACCGTAACATCACCATTGACCACCGCAACTACATCCGTTGGAATGCCATTAATGGTAATTGAAGTGAAATGTTCGTCATCATCAATGTAATCATCACCTTGTGGATGCCAATCAATATTAATAGCGGTGTCTTCATCACCGGTTGTGGTGTTGCTATAGGTTGCAGAAGTGTCGATTCTAGGTTCAACCAACACTCGAACTTCTTGATCAAACGTTAAGGTGTGTCCATCGTTCTCGGTAACGACAATCTGCCCCTTGATATGAATATTTTCTGTCGACGAGTCAACCGGACGAATTCGGATACCAGAAGTAATACCTTCCTCTGTGATATTCGCTTCATAGATTGGTTTCTCTAAATCAGGGTTTCCGTTAATGTCATCTTCATACCCAACGAAATTTAGGTCAATAACCGTACCATCACCGTCTTCGATTACCACGCCCTCAGGGATACCTGATAGAATAACGGTTATCGATTCGGAACCATCGCCGACAAGAGGATCATCAGCCGGGTCATCTGGTTTTCTCTCACCAGACAACACCGTGAAATCTAGAACAGCGTAGTTGTCTCCGCTTTGACTCTCTTGGATTGTGGTTTGTACCCCACTCACACCGCCATCTGTAAACTCTTCCCAATCGGTACCATTAGTTCCACCAAATGGCACATCAGCAACACCAATGACCTCAACGTTGACTGTTTTAGGACCAAATGTGATTTCATCAACTACTTCACCCGTTGAAAGATCTGCCTTGTCTTTGACAACACCTAACACATCAAAACTAAAGTCTTCATTACTGTGCTCTTTGGGTATCACTTCTACGTTGGCAAGTTCAGAGTAAAGAATCTCTTGATAATCGACACCCTCAATTGTCACGGTTGGTACAAGGGTATCGGTCCCAAGTAAATAAAGCCCAGCCCCCTGAGTGATATTATTGATGCGTACGTATAGAGTTTCCGACGTATCCAAATCTTCAGATGGTGTCATCGTAATCACTTCATCAAGAGTGAACGCGACTCTATTGCTAGGATCCCCAACAGTATCTGGATCGAGAATATTATCTTCATTGATGGTTTTGCGATTCACGCTTAAGGTGCCTAAGTCGGCGTCTGGAAGTACATCAATAACTAATATTCGTTCTTCAGAGGTGGCAACCTGTTTACTGTTAGCACCGCTATTATCTCCATCTAGGAATGGATTACGGGTTTCTTCCGTCAAAGCTACTACTTTAAAGCTAATGGTGCCCGAGAAGTTATCAATCGGGTCGACGACTGTGCTATTGATATCTGCCGCATCAATAACATATGGGCCTCCAACAGGCCCTATCGGATTCCCTGAGCTATCCAACAGAGTGAACTTCCCAGCGCCCTCATCAACAGTAAGTTGATATGTGAGTGTTTCAGGGCGAGAATTATCTTGAGAATCAGCCTCGAGGTTAAGAGTGATGGTATTTCCATCTTCCGTTACCGGAATCTCTGCACCCATGCTGTCTGTATCAGGAAGATAAGTATAAGTGCTGTTTGCATCATCCCACTCAGCCTCATCTGCTACGGCTTCAATTTCAATTCTAAAGTTGGAGCTTACCGTATGGTCAGGTACCCCGTTGTTGTCGATCTCCAATTCATAATTTATTGTGGCTCCACCATTACCGGTACTAAAGTTTCGGTCTGGTACAAAATAAAGATTATCGATGGTAGCTATCACATCTTTTGGATCAGTAGAGTCATCAGGATCAGGCATGAAAGTCTGAACGATATTTGCACCATCTAGAACATAGTTTCCATCTACATCTGTCGACAATTTCACATATTCAGCACCATCAAAGTAATAGAATGTACCTCTATGGTTTGTATTATCGAAGATCTTCAGTTGGCCGATCGCCTCTGTGTTATCTTGGTCGTACAAGTTTACTTGCAATGCTACTTGAGCAGGTGCATCAGCTAGACCGTCTTGATTATCAAAGGTGTTTTCTAGGTCTGTTGGTTCACTACCCGCTGCATAATCAATTGATGCATCACGACCAATATCCTCCGTTGTCGTCACTTTCAGCGACACAGCCGTTGAGTCTTGATCAACGATAGTAATATTCAGTGGCGTTTCAGAGGTATCTAAATCCGCATCGATTGCAATTACGTTGATCGAGAAGTTGATCTCATCGCCGTCATGATCTAGATAACCATTGGCTCTAAATTCGACTTCACCGTTCGAGTTTATACGCAAGCGACCCAACTCTCTCTCTACTGTTCCTCCACTTCCATCATCGGTTTGTTCATAAACACGAACCTGCTGGCTGCCTAAGTTTAGGTCATAACTACCACTAAATGCTCCACTCGTTCCTCCCCTGAAAACGATATCAACATCACTATTTGAAATCCCTTCTATTTGGGTGAGCACAGCGGTGTCGGCACCTTGGTCTGTTGCACTCGCAAACATGTTCACCAAAGAGCCATTGTAGTTTTGCCCTTCTAGGCGAGAGATAGACTGAGTTGTCACTAGAGGAATATCATCGGTGACCGTAATATCCAGTGCGATTGCATTAGACTGGTCGCCATCGAAATCTTCGGCTACGACAGAGAAATTCAGCAGTATGCTATTTTCATCGTCAGCTATAGGGTGTGTGAGCGGTTTAAACAGTTCAAACTGATAGCTGTTGTCCTTAGTATCAAACACAACTTCAAACACAGCCTCGTTGCTTGTCTCAGTTTGTGCTGTGTAGGTAAATGTCGTACCACTCTCAACAACCGGAAGCCACTCTAGGGCTTCACCATTAGACGTAAGCCCTGTTAGCACTGCATCAGGGTTAACCAACTCATACAACACAACACCATCCGCACCTTCATCAATGGTAAACAAACCATTAATGACGGTATCTTCAGATTGGTCAGAGCCTATACCCGCTAAGTCATCTTCATCGACAATCACTTCACCCGTCGGCGGCGTCATTTCCGGAATATCATCAATGACTTGAATTGGTAATTGATACTGGTTGGAATCATCACCATCACTATCAACAGCCACTACATCAAAGGAGATAAGCAGCTTATTTCTCGCCTCTGAGCTAGGCTCATGGTCTAGAGGACCAAGCAAGGTAAATGTGTAAGCACCATCATCAGTCAGAACTAATGTGAAAATTGGCGTTCCGCCAGGGTCAGTTGCACCTTGGTAGGTGGTCGTGTTAGCAGCACCTGTGATCTCAGTGATCTTAATACCTTCATTGCCAGACGATAGCGTCGCTTCCAACATTGAGATATTTCTCAATTCGTAAGTTTCAACTTGGTCAGCTCCTTCGGTCGTCACAAAACTTCCCGAGGCTTGCGTTGGTGTTCCAATCTCCTCTTCATCCACAACAAAGCTGCTGCCAACCTCTATCTCAGTAATTTCAGGCACGTCATCGGTAATGGTGACACTGAGTGGTGTCATTGCTGAATCGGTTTCATCGGTGTCTACCGCGTAAACAGGCAAGGTAAATAGTTGATCATTGTTACCTTGAACGTCCGCATGGTCGATCTCTTCGAGGAGCGTAAATGTGTACTCGCCTAGCACTGACGATGAGAAGCTAATTTCAAAGATTTCAACTTCTGGCCCAAGAAGAGAGTCTTCCGTAGTAAATCCTATATAGCCACCGGCAACTGAAGGGTCCTCTTTCAATTGAATCGCTAATCCATTAGACGTTAGAGCTCCGCCGACATTAAATTCATTGGTCGCAATACGGAAATAGCTAACGTCGTCACTACCCGCAGTAAAGGTTATCTGCTCTGTTTGGCTCACAGGTAAACTTGGTGAAGAACCATCGGCTAAGTTCACTTCACTCAAGCTCACTGGTGGAATGATATCAATCGTCGGTGGAGCACCATCACTAATTACTAACCTAACGGTTGCGTCTTCTAGATCGAGATCTTGGTCTTGAGATGCAACAACGATGTTCTTAATGATATCGCCATTTTCATGGTCTAGGTTTCTATTCGGCTCAAAGCGAATATCACCATTGAGTTTAATAAACAGTGTCCCTTCTGGGTAAACAAATACTTGCTCATTAATATCGTTTTGATCGAGAAGAACCTCAGCCCCACCATCATAGGTAAATTTAGTAACTGTTGAACCATCTGCACTTGGACCCGTTATTGTTTCAAACACATTGCTGCTCGCCGTGCCCGAGGTTGGCTCAGTGACTAGTAAGTCTCCAGATTGCATCACTTGAACATCATCCCCGATAACTACTTCAAGTTGCTTAGGAGCGGACACATCACCATCGGTGTCTTCGGCATAAACCGATAAATCGAAAGTAATGTCATTGTTGCCATCGCCAGGCGCATGGTCTAGTCGCTCTAGTAGTGTAAAGGTATAAATGCTTGGGTTTGAACTATCAAACGTTAAGGTGAAGATAGGCACCTCAACGCCCGGTGAAACCGTCGTGAATGCTAAATAGTCACCAGAGTTTGCTGGCTCTTCCCTTAAATCAACCACTAGTCCATTCGACTTGATTAATCCGCCAGTGTTAAATAGAGACGTGTCGACAACAATTCTTGCAATGTCGTCACTGCTAGCGATGGATGTGATTGTATTGGTTTCACTAATCAGCACCGAGTCAGGAGAAGATCCGTCTGCTAAGTTACTTTCAGATAAGTTAACGCCGGGTACTACATTCAGCGCGGGCCCTTCACCATCAATGATGGTCAGTCGAACACTCGACATGAAGATATCGTTATCGAAATCCGATGAAGTGAAAACGATATTTTTAACGATATTCCCGGCAGAATGATCAAGGTTTCGATTTGGCTCGAACCTAACATCACCATCTAACGTGACGAACAAAGAGCCTTCAGTAAAGGTAAACTCTTGCTCACCCGTCACGGTCTGATCGAGCGAAATGGATAATCCACCATCGTAAGTAAACTCGGTGATGGTCGCGCCGTCCGCGCTTGGCAAGGGCATAACATCAACCGTTGCTGTTGTCGGCGTGCCAGAGCTTGGTTCTGTGATCGTAAGAACCCCATCCTGCATTTGCTGAATGTCATCTTCAATCGTCACAACGACATCTCGTCTTGTTGATTCAGAATCATCTGTATCGACAGCATAAACTGGCAAGCGGAAATTCAAATCGTTGTAATTGAGACCATTAAGGTGATCGAGTGCTTCCAGCAAGGTAATGGTAAATTGGCCCTTGTTAACACTATCAAAACTAATCGTAAAGACATCGGTTTCTGCACCGGAACCGTTTGTGGTGAATCCGACGTAGCTGCCCGAATCCGCTGGTTCCTCCTTCAATTCAACGACTAAACCGTTTGATTTCAGTAACCCGCCAAAATTAAATTCATCCGTAGCGATTCGGAAATGACTCAGGTCATCACTCCCTTCTGTGTAAGTGATGGTATGAGTTGAACTAACTGGCCCTGCCGTCGGCATTGAACCATCGGATAAGTTCACTTCAGATAAGTAAACGTCAGGGACAATGTTGATAACAGGATCAACGCCATCCGTGATAGTAAGCGTCACCGTTGCGGTTTCAACATCATTATCGAAATCGCTTGTTGTCACGGTAATGGTTCGAACAATATCGCCATTCGAGTGGTCAAGGTCTCTATCTGGTTCAAAACGGAGCGAGCCATCCAACTTAACGAACAACCGTCCGTCAGCAACTGTGAACTCTTGCTCTGTAAAATCAGTTTGAACAAGCGTAAACGGCCCATCTGCCCCGTACATAAACTGGGTAACGGTCGCACCATCTGCACTTTCTGTAGGCATAACATCGACAATACTTGTAGTTGGCGGACCACCTGCTCCTGAAGTCGTCACAGGTTCAACAATACTTAAAGTACGATCTTGCGTTTGCTGTAAGTCGTCGGTAATGGTGACGTTCAAAGAGGACGATGCTGAATCGGTGTTGTCGGCATCAACCGCTATCACAGGGATATCGAAATCTAAGGTATTAGAAAGGTTACCATCAGCGTGATCTAAAGCCTCTAAAAGCGTAAATGTATATTGACCAAGATTGCTGTTCGAAAATTCAAGTGTGAACACGTTCGTTTCAACATTTGAAGCGCCGATAATAAAGCCAACATAGTTCCCCGAATCAGTAGGTTGCTCTTTAATTTCCACTGTCAGGCCGTTCGACTTCAATGCACCTGACGAATTGAAGTTCGTGCTATCGACCCTAAAGTGCGTCACATCATCGCTACCATCAGTAAACGTAATGACTTTGGTTTCACTGACAGCTGTCCCTGTAGAGGCAGAACCATCAGCTAAGCTTGCTTCATTCAGAGCAACATCAGGAATAAGATCAATCACTGGTTCATCGCCATCTTCTATCCTCAGCGACACAGAGGTGCTAACAATATCCCCATCTCCATCGACTGAATTAACCGAGATAGTTTTGACGATATCGCCACCAGAATGATCGAGGTCTGGCACAGGTTCAAATCGCATGTTTCCGTCTATAGTGACGTATAGCGTACCCTCGTCATAAGTGAACGACTGCTCGCTTGCGATGTTTTGATTAAGAGTTTGTAAAGCCTCCCCATCATAGCTGAAGCTCGTTAATGTCCCTCCGTCCGCACTGCTGTCCGGCATAAGGTCAACAGTATTGGATGTTTCAACACCTGTTGATGGCTCTTTCGCTGTCAATGAGCCAGCGACTAAAGCTTGAATATCATCGGTAATCGTCACCGATAGTGGTGACATGAGAGAGTCATCGCCATCGGTATCAACGGCATAGACCGGCAAACTGAACGTCAGATCGTTGTTACCTTGGATTGGTCTGTGATCGATAGCTTCCAAAAGTGTGAAGGTGTATTCACCCAAGGTAGTACTACTGAAGTCTACAGTGAACACCGTAGTTTCGACATTCAAGATACTTGTTGTAAAACCAATATAACTGCCCGAGCCCGTTGGCTCTTCACGAACTTCAATGATCAAGCCATCTGATTTGAGTGAGTTATCTGTATTAAATTCGGTTGGCTCTAAGCGGAATTTCTCAACATCGTCGCTTTGATTAGTGAACGAGATGGTTTCTGTTTGACTCACTGCCCCCATGATTGGTGACGAGCCATCCGCTAAATCTGCTTCAGCAAGCGCGATGCTTGGTACCGATTCAATGGTTGGGATATCACCATCAATAATCGTTAGTGTGACAGTGGCCGTTTCAACATCCACATCACCATCACTCGAAGTAAACACCAGTGATTTAATGATATCGCCACTCTCATGGTCTAAATCACGGTTTGGCTCAAAGCGCACGTTACCTTCGATGGTGACGAACACATCACCCTCAGTGAACGTAAATTTCTGCTCGCCTGTGATTGTTGGATCTAAGGTTTGAGCCGTGCCCCCGTCATAAGTGAACTGGGTAATCAATGCGCCATCGGCACTTTGCGCTGTCATTACATCAATGGTGTTGGTCGTCACCGTACCGTCAGCTAAATTCGGCTCGGTAATATCCAGCGTACCGTTCGCCATGATTTGGACGTCATCACCAATGGTCACCGACAGCGGAGACATCAATGAATCATCGCCATCTGAGTCCACTGCATAAACTGGCAAATCGAAGGTCAGTTCGTTGTTATCTAAGCCATCGGCATGGTCTAGCGCTTCAAGTAGTGTGAAGGTGTATTCGCCTAACGTAGTACCGGAGAAGCTCAAGGTAAAGACTGGTACTTCCGTACCAGCGTCATCAATGAAGCCGACATAGATGCCTGAGTCTGCTGGGTCTTCTTTAAGCTCAACCGCAATGTTGTTCGACGTTAACGCTCCGCCGACATTGAACTCCGTCGGTTCGATTCGGAACTTCTCAACATCATCACTTTGGTGAGTAAACGAGATAGTCTCGGTTTGGCTCACCGCACTGCCGCTTGGTGTCGAGCCATCAGAAAGTTGTGTTTCAGAAAGCGTCACGCTTGGTACGGACTCGATGGTTGGAATATCGCCATCAGTAATGGTCAGTACAACTGTAGCCGTTTCAACATCTACATCGCCATCGCTAGATGTCACCACTATCGATTTAACGATGTCTTCGCTAACCGTGTGGTCTAGGTTGCGGTTTGGCTCGAAGCGAACTTCACCTCCAAGGGTGATAAACAACGAGCCTTCAGTGAAGATAAACTCTTGCTCGCCAGTATTGGTTTGGTCAAGCGTCAGTGGAGTCCCACCATCATAAGTGAACTCAGTAATGGTCGCGCCATCAGCACTCTGATCTGGCATCACATCAATCGTGGTTGTGGTCACCACCCCTGCGGCCAGATCGGCGACAATCGGCTCTTCGATATTCAGGATGCCATTGCTCATGCCTTGAACATCATCTTCGATGGTCACCGTCAGTGGCGACATCACTGAGTCATCACCGTCGCTGTCTACCGCGTACACCGGAAGATCAAAGCTCAAGGTGTTATTGTCGAGTCCATCTTCGTGGTCAAGCGCTTCAAGTAGCGTAAAGGTGTAACGCCCCAACACAACGTCATCAAAGTTGATGGTGAAAATTTCAACTTCTTGATTTAGTGCGTTAGTCGTAAAGCCCGTGTATTCCCCTGAGTCAGCCGGGAACTCGCGAAGTTCGACTTCCAAACCATTCGAAGTGAGAGTACCTAACGGATTAAATTCATCAGTCGCAATTCTGAAGTGTTCAACATCATCACTTTGTTCCGTGAATTGAATATCTTTCGTTTCACTGACTGGAGAGTTGCTTGTCGCAGAGCCGTCATCAAGACTGGATTCCGACAGTGATACAGGCGGAATCACGTCAATGGTCGGAACATCACCATCGGTAATAGTCAGCGTCACTGTTGAGGTAAGAACGTCATCATCGCCATCATTGGACGTCACCACGATGCTCTTAACGATATCGCCACCCGAGTGGTCTAAATCTCGGTTCGGCTCAAAGCGGACTTCCCCTTGAGTCGTAATAAACAGTGAGCCTTCGGTGAAGGTAAACTCTTGCTCGGTCGCATCATTAGGATCTAGAGAGTAAGCGGTGCCGTCATAGGTAAATTGAGTCACACTCGCACCATCGGCACTCGCGGATGTTAATACATCGAAAACGGATGTCGTTGGCGTACCTGCAGCCAAGTCGGCGACAGTAGGCTCTTCGATACTCAGCGAACCACTCACCATCACTTGAACATCATCAGTAATCGTCACCGATAGCGGTGACATTAACGAGTCATCACCGTCGGTATCAACCGCGTAAACTGGTAGTTCAAACGTGAAGTCGTTATTGCCACGACCATCCTCGTGGTCGATATTCTCCAACAGCGTAAAGGTATATTGCCCCAGAGTCGCAGCGCTAAAGCTTAATGTGAAAATCTGTGTTTCTACATTAGAGGCACTAGTTGTAAAACCAACATAGTTACCTGAGCCTGCAGGGTCCTCTTTCAACTCAATTGGCAGACCATCGGATTTCAATGAGTCATCACTATTAAACTCACTAGGCTCTAGGCGGAATGTCTCTACATTGTCGCTTTGATGAGTGAACGAGATGGTTTCCGTTTGGCTAACCGCACTACCACTTGGCGTGGAACCATCAGCAAGATTAGCTTCTTCAAGTGATACGCTTGGCACCGCATCAATAGTCGGATTATCACCATCAGTGATTGTAAGCGTTACGGTTGAAGTCAGAGAGTCATTATCGAAGTCGCTTGAGGTTACAACAATCGATTTCACGATGTCTTCACTAACGGAATGGTCTAGATCGCGATTAGGTTCAAAGCGTACTTCCCCTTCAAGGGTGATATAAAGCTTACCTTCAGTGAAGCTGAACAGCTGTTCGCCTGAAATACTTTGATCCAGTGTGTTTACGACACCGTCATAAGTGAACTGAGTGATCGTCGCGCCATCAGCACTCTGACTTGGCATCACATCAATGGTGTTAGTTGTAACAACACCATCAGCTAGGTTGGGTTCTGTAATATCCAGCGTTCCATTCGCCATGATTTGAACGTCATCACCAATGGTCA
>NZ_JBFRTN010000035.1:0-6012 GCF_041474095.1 Vibrio sp. 10N.222.54.A3 | reverse complement strand
GAAAGCCGCGATGAACCAAAAAAAAGCCGCGCTATAAAAGCGCGGCACCTTGGGCTCGGTTAAAGGGGGTTTCTTTTTTTAGTATTTTACATTCTCTGTTTTTGTTATTCGGTTGCTTCACTATCCCTGCGCTTTCAGTTTTAGACGCATCGCGTGCAGCACTGGCTCGGTGTAACCGCTCGGCTGAGCACAGCCTTCGAATACCAACTGACACGCCGCTGAAAATGCAATGCTGTTTTCAAAATCAGGCGCCATGTTACGGTAACTCGGGTCGCCAGCGTTTTGCTCATCCACCACTGCGGCCATACGCTTCATGGTTTTCATTACCTGAGCTTCCTCGCAAATGCCGTGACGTAACCAGTTCGCAATATGCTGGCTTGAAATACGCAGCGTCGCTCGGTCTTCCATTAACCCTACATCGTTAATATCAGGTACCTTCGAACAACCAACGCCTTGGTCAATCCAACGAACCACATAACCCAAAATACCTTGGGTGTTGTTATCCAGTTCACTTTGAATATCTTGCGCGGTAAGCTTTTGATCGCCCAGTAACGGGATAGTAAGAATATCATCGACATTGGCTCTCACTCGCTCACGAAGCTCTTTCTGACGGCTTGGTACACTCACCTTATGATAGTGCAGCGCGTGCAAAGTCGCGGCGGTTGGAGAAGGAACCCAAGCGGTATTGGCACCCGCTTGTGGATGTCCGATTTTCGCGTCCATCATCTTCGCCATATTATCCGGCTCTGGCCACATACCTTTACCAATCTGGGCTTTACCTTGCAGGCCACAAGCTAAGCCAAGATCAACGTTTTGATCTTCGTATGCGCCAATCCAAGTCATGGTTTTCAGCTGTGTTTTAGGAGCAAAAGGCCCCGCTTCCATACTGGTGTGAATCTCATCACCCGTTCGGTCTAAGAAACCTGTGTTGATAAACACAACACGATCTTTAGCTGCACGAATACATTCTTTAAGGTTAACCGAAGTACGACGCTCTTCGTCCATGATGCCGACTTTTATCGTGAATCGATCTAGCCCTAATGCATCTTCAATACGGCCAAACAATTCATTAGTAAAGGCGACTTCTTCAGGGCCATGCATCTTAGGTTTTACGATGTTGATACTGTTCGCAGTCGAGTTTTGGTACGCGCTGTTGCCTTTTAAATCATGCATCGCAATTAACGAAGTGATCATGCCATCCATAATGCCTTCAGGCACTTCATTACCTTCGGCATCAATAATCGCAGGGTTAGTCATCAAGTGGCCGACATTACGGATGAACAACATGCTGCGGCCTTTTAGTGAAATCTCACCACCCGTCACGCTGGTGTATTGGCGATCGGGATTAAGGTTACGAACAATAGTTTTGCCGTTTTTCTCTAGTGATTCTTGCAGATCACCTTTCATCAAGCCTAACCAGTTACGGTAAGCCAATGCTTTGTCTTCACCATCAACTGCAGCAACCGAGTCTTCGCAATCCATAATGGTTGTTAGGGCAGCTTCGACCAACACATCTTTAATACCCGCCACATCAACGCTACCAATCGGTGCGCTTGGGTCAATTTGAATTTCGATGTGCAGATTATTGTGTTTAAGAAGAATGCACGAAGGGGAACTTGCGTCACCTTGATAGCCAATGAACTGGTCGCTATCAATGAGAGTGACTTCTTCGCCGTTATCGAGTGTCGCTATGAGCTTATTGCCGATGCTAGCGTTACTGATGCTGTATTTGGTCACGTCTTTATGAGAGACACCGTTTAATGGCGCTGCATCATCAAGGAACTCACGAGCATAAGTCACTACTTTAGCGCCACGAGCAGGGTTAAAGCTTCCGCCCTTTTCCGCGCCATCACTTTCACTGATCACGTCCGTTCCGTAGAGCGCATCATATAGACTGCCCCAACGCGCATTGGCTGCGTTAAGTGCAAAGCGTGCGTTCATGATTGGCACCACAAGCTGCGGCCCTGCTTGTGTTGCGATCTCAGGTTCTACGCTGGCTGTCGTCACTTGAAAGTCATCGCCTTCAGGAACCAAATAACCGATCTGCTGTAAGAACTGTTTGTACTCTACAGGATCTAGCGTTTGCCCGGCACGCTCTTGGTGCCAAACGTCAATTTGATGTTGAAGATCTTCACGCTTGATAAGCAATGCGCGATTTTTTGGCGCCAAATCTTCAAGAATGGTTGCAAATGATTGCCAAAAGTCTTCAGCGACAATGCCTGTTCCAGGAATCACCTGCTCATTAATTAATTGGTAGAGGGTGCTATCAATGTTCAAGCTTCCCTGTTGAATACGACTGCTCATAAAATCTCTCTCAAACTAATTGATGGCTACTCAATAAATTTTCGTGACTAGCTCAAATTTACTTTACTGATTTAAACTTACTTAACGGACATGAATTTAGCTAATTTATGCCGGTTATATTGGATATTCATATAAAAAATACCCTACAAACTATGTTATTCCGTCACTCCACTCTCGATTTCGTTAGCGACACTTTTAATCAAACGACGCATCCACTGATGGTCTGGATTGGTTTGTAACAATGGACTCCACGCCATCTTCACCTCAAAGGGTTCAATCGCAAATGGCGCAGGCTTGATCAACAATCTAGGATTATTGCGCTGCAGTTGAGCTGCTTTGGTAGGAATAGTCAGGATAAGGTTCTTCTGCTGAGCGAAGAGAATCGCCGACAAATAGTGTCGAGTAAACACCGTGATGTTACGGGTTTTACCGATGCGTATTAATGCCTCATCTATCCAACCAAGCTTTTGTGCTTCACTTGGGTTTATTCCCACTCCCGTTCCCATACCTGTCTTACTTACCCAAATATGTTGTGCCTTTAAATAAGACAAAATATCGAAGTTGTCGGCGATCGGGTTGTCACAACTAAATAGGCAAGAAAACCCGTCGTGCCAGAGGCTCATCTGGTGAAACGACTGAGGAATATCGTCAAATCGGTTGATAATTATATCAACGGTACCTTGCTCTACATCCTGATAACTCACGTCACTTGGCGTCATGATATCCAGTCGTATTTTCGGTGCTATCTCACTTAACCTTTTCAGAAGAGGTTGAATAATGGTCGACTCTGCATAGTCACTCGCCATGATACGAAACACGCGTTCACTGTCTTCTGCATTAAACTCTGTGGTCGGTTGCAGTGTCTTCTCTACATTCGCCAAGATGTTTCGAATCAGTGGCTGCAACTTATGCGCGCGTTCGGTCGGTATCATCCCTTCACTTGTTCTTACTAATAGCGGGTCTTCAAACAGATCACGCAATCGGCGAAGGCCATTACTCATGGCAGGCTGAGTAATACCCAATTGATTTGCTGCTCGTGTAACGTTTCTCTCACGTAGCAACATGTCTAAATACACAAGTAAATTAAGGTCTATACGAGCAATATTCATAAGAAAAATACCGAATATAATAACTATAAATTAACAAAATTATCACATACATGATTATTATTTGTCCATGGTTAGATTTAATCCAAATCAAATGACCTCGCCAAATTGGCCAACATGTCCACGTGAAACTAAGGAATAGTTATGTCGCAAATTACACAAGATATCGAAATGATTGAAGTTGCAAAAAGCGCTGCTGGTGCTCCATGGGATGCAATTAACCCTGAATCTGCTGCTCGTATGCGAGCTCAAAACAAATTCAAAACAGGTCTGGATATTGCGCAATACACGGCAGATATCATGCGTGCAGACATGGCGGCTTACGACGAAGACAGCTCTCAATACACTCAGTCTCTGGGTTGCTGGCATGGTTTCATCGGCCAACAAAAGCTGATTTCTATTAAGAAGCACTTTGATGGCAAGACTGACCGTCGTTACCTATACCTTTCTGGTTGGATGGTTGCTGCACTTCGCTCTGACTTTGGTCCACTTCCAGACCAATCAATGCATGAGAAAACATCGGTTGCAGGCCTAGTAGAAGAACTATACACATTCCTGCGCCAAGCCGATGCTCGTGAACTGGGTGGTTTATTCCGTGAGCTAGACGCTGCGCGTGAAGCAGGTGATGTGAACCTACAAGACCGTATTCAAGACAAAATCGACAACCACGTGACACACGTAGTGCCAATCATTGCCGATATCGATGCTGGTTTCGGTAACGCAGAAGCGACTTACCTAATGGCTAAGCAGATGATTGAAGCGGGAGCTTGTTGTCTACAAATCGAAAACCAAGTAGCCGACGAGAAACAATGTGGTCACCAAGACGGCAAAGTAACGGTTCCACACGCTGACTTCCACGCAAAACTTCGTGCGCTTCGTTACGCTTTCCTTGAGCTAGGCATCGACAACGGCATCATCGTTGCTCGTACCGATTCACAAGGTGCTGGCCTAACAAAAGAAATCGCCGTAGTGAAAGAGCCGGGCGACCAAGGTGACATCTACAACTCATACCTAGATGTTGAAGAGATTGATGTTGCTGATATGGCTGAAGGCGATGTTTGTTTCAACCGTGACGGCAAGCTAGTTCGACCTAAGCGTCTACCTTCAGGTTTATACCAATTCCGCCAAGGTACTGGTGAAGATCGTTGTGTATTTGACTGTATCGAAGCAATCAATGCAGGTGCTGACCTACTTTGGATTGAGACTGAGAAACCACACATCGGTCAAATCAAAGAGATGATGGACGGCGTACGTGAAGTACACCCTAATGCGAAACTGGTTTACAACAACTCTCCATCATTCAACTGGACGCTAAACTTCCGTCAGCAAGCTTACGATGCGATGGTAGCAGAAGGTAAAGATGTTTCAGCTTACGACCGTGCTAGCCTAATGAGTGCTGAATATGACGAAACTGAATTGTCTAAACGAGCTGATGACAAGATTCGCACATTCCAAGCGGATGCATCTCGTGAAGCGGGTATCTTCCATCACTTGATTACTCTACCGACTTACCACACTGCAGCGCTGTCTACTGACAACCTTGCAAAAGAATACTTCGGTGACCAAGGCATGCTGGGCTATGTTGCAAATGTTCAGCGTAAAGAGATACGCCAAGGCATCGCTTGTGTTAAACACCAAAACATGTCTGGTTCAGACATCGGTGATGATCACAAAGAGTACTTCGCGGGTGAGAATGCACTAAAAGCCGCGGGTGAAGCGAATACGTCTAATCAATTTGATTAACCGCTAACGCTAAAGCCTCCCCCGTCCTTCTCTCTTACTTAGGTAAGATCCGGGGGAAGGCTTTGAGATAAAGCTTGTACTGCCAGCTTTATCTCAAAGCCTCAGATTTGTGTTCCACACCACGGTTAACCGAACAACTTCTGTTTAAGCTAACTGTATACGTATTTGTTCAGATTCCTATTTGTTAAGATTCTTATTTTTTGAGAGTGCCTATGACTTCAATACCTACACACCTACAAGATGCAAAAACACTGTTATCAGAGAATGGTTTCGCGACGGGTGATACTTGGTATCACGGCACATCTTCCGCTTTATTGGCTTCTATTCAAGGCCAAGGTTTAAAACGTTCTGGAGACAAAGCGCTCAACGAAGCAGCTTCAAAAACTATGGCGACCATCGGCAACAACTACACCGAATCGGTTGAGCCAGTGTTTCTCACCCAGAGCAAAGAACTGGCATATTACTGGGCTCAACAAACCGTTCGTGAGCGAGGCGTTCGCTTCGAAGGTGAAGAACAGCCTATCGTATTAGCGGTAAACTTATCTGAAAAGCAACGTGCCAAAGTAAGACCGGACGTAGGAGCAATGAGTCTATTGATGATGAGTGTGGGCGAGCAATTCATGTCTCACCTCACTGAAATTTATCAAGCCAATAACATTGCAGGCCCCGACATCGAGCTTCGCACTGCTGATCGCATGGACTACCTCAATAAACTCGGTATGGCCTACATTGATGAAGACATCAGCCGTGCTTGTGTTCAGGAGTTAGCTGAGCCCGAGTTGGCCGACTGAAAACGTTCAACAAATCAGTCTTCTTAAAAACAAAAATGGCTCCCAATACGGCTGTCTCTTATACACAA
>NZ_JBFRTN010000034.1:0-2805 GCF_041474095.1 Vibrio sp. 10N.222.54.A3 | reverse complement strand
AATGTTCTCTAAAATGATTCAGAGACTCTGTTTAATCAAAAGAACAGCTATAAACAGAGAAGTTAATAAATAGGGATAAAGTGAAGTCCGTCTCTTTCTGGGAGTAATATAGCTAGGTTTAGTCTTAGCTCGTAATCTCGTTTGTAGGATGCGACCCATCGAATAGGTACACCCTCCACCACTATCGGAGTTAAACGCTCTACCCGATTTTGACCACGTTGAAATCGTGGGTAGGCTCTACAAATTCATATTGTGCATTGATTGTTTGTAGCTCCCAAGTGCCATAGCTTTTAGTTAGCTCCAACACACCATAGACCGCGTTATTTGCATGTCGGAATGCAGCTACGGGAGACATTCTCTTTATTAACCCTGCGGTAAACAGGCCAGAGATAAGGTCACCGACACCAACCGGTTGTTGAGCAAATTCAATGTTCGGTCGTTGGGCTAAATAACATGCCTTTTTCGTTGCTAAAATCATACTGAACGCGTCATCGGGTAATGAGTGAAGATGCTTCACGAGCACCATCTTTGGACCAAGCTCCAATGCTTTCTTACATGCTGTAACCGCGTCATAAAGGGAGAGGATTTTAATGCCAGTCAATTCACTTAGTTCAAATTGGTTTGGCACTATAACATCGGCAATAGGAAGCAAGTGTTTAGTAATGGCGGTTCTAACGCCATCCTCAACGATACAACCTTTATCTGGGTCACCCATTACAGGGTCACAAACATAGAGTGCACTGTGGTTCTTTTCTTTAACTAAATTAACCGACTCGGCAACCGCTTTACATTGGTCTGCGCTTCCCTGATAACCCGATAGGATCGCACCACAGTCTTTCAGTACGTTGATGTTGTCTAAGCCTCGAATCAAGTTTCGAATATCATCTGAGCCGAATGTTTGCCCGGTCCAACCTTGTTGATATTGTGTGTGGTTGGAAAATTGTACCGTATGGATAGGCCATACTTCGAGTCCCATACGTTGCATAGGAAAAACGGCAGAGCTATTGCCAGCATGGCCAAAGACCACATGAGACTGAATTGAAATTCCACCTTTCAAACCGTCACTCCTCTTCTGAATATAGTTTTTGATGTCTTGAGTAAATTTTAAAGTCAAAGTACTGAACTTTGGTAATCCCCTTTGATGGGGAAGATCCATCAAGACATGAAATGTAAGAATGTCTCTATAACGATTAGGTTTGAGAGATCGATAAAGAACGCACCAATTAACGGCACGATAAAATACGCTTGTGGCGATGGGCCGTAGTAACCCGTGATACCATTCATATTGAGCATGGCTGTCGGTGTCGCACCCAAACCAAAGCCCGCATGACCACTTGCCATCACCGCGGCATCATAATTTTTACCGAGTAGCTTATAGGTAACGGACGTAACAAACACAATAGTAAACAATGTTTGAATCGTTAGGATAACCACCAGCGACAACGCCATATCAAACAGCTGCCAAAGTTTGATTTCAAGCAATGCCATAGATAAGAAGACACTTAGGGCAATTGAGCTTAAACGTGCCACTTCGACCATCGCAATCTTGGCAGGTTTGCTCTCGCTAAATAGTGTTGAGAATAGTGCACCAACAAATAACGCATAGACGAAATTTGGCACCATGTTCAGCCAATGCACATCGAGCACAAGCACTAAACTATGTAGCATTTGGCTGAGCTCAACACAGCATGCTAAAAGACCAACGCTTCCGATGCCATGTAGTACATTGCCCTTAGTCGGCATGTGATGGGCCTTTTTGTGTTCCACATCTGCTGCATGTACGTTCGGTGTTGAAAGTTGATTTTTTTCAACCAAATACGTGCCTAAAGGCGCTCCGATAATACCGCCAATCACAAGACCAAAAGTGGCACAGGCCATCGCGATTTCGAGTGCATTATCGACACCAAAATGGTCATGAAACATCGACGCCCATGCAGCACCTGTACCATGCCCACCTGATAGGGTGATAGAGCCCGTCATCAGTCCTAGCTTAGGATCCAGCCCTAAGAACGAGGCTGCAGCGACACCAATAGCGTCCTGAAAAATAATATAAACAACGGCGATTCCGAGAAAGACAACGAACAAGCGTCCACCTTGGAATAGCTGCTTGATATTTGCGCTTAAACCAATGCCTGCGAAAAACATCAGCATCAACGTCTCTTTATAAGGAAGTTCAAATTCGAACTCCATTCCCATGCGATATAAGCAAGTAGTAATTAAGGCTGCGATGCACCCACCAATCACCGGCCCTGGGATATGATATTTACTTAATATTGGTGTGTGTTTTTTGGTTACCTCACCAAACAACAACATCAAGAGTGCCAAAATGGCAGATTCAACGGCATTTACAGAAATTACATTCATTATCACGACCTAAACAACCGAATAAAAAAGCCCCGACTTGACGGGGCTTATATTTTCTAGCAACTACGAATTACGCAGAGAACTCTTGGAAGTACTCATCCAACACAGTGCGTGTTGCACGGCCAATTAGCTCGTACTCGTGGTGAGTAAGGTTCGCTAGTGATACGCGTACTGAGGCGTGTACTGTGTCGAAACCTTTACCAGGTAGTAAGATGACGCCAGTTTCGTGAGCAAGACGGAATAGGAAGTCTTTACCTTTCTCGTTAGCTTTGAACCAGTCGACAAACTCTTGACCGTAAAGTTTGCCACCTAGCGTGTCTAGCTCTAGTAGTGTGTAGTAATCCACACGGTCTTTGTTCTCTTCGATTGCTACACCCATGTTTTTGTAAAGCGTTGTGTAGCGCTCACGGATGATGCGTTTACAAGCGGCTTTGTAGCGAC
>NZ_JBFRTN010000033.1:12886-34555 GCF_041474095.1 Vibrio sp. 10N.222.54.A3 | reverse complement strand
CTGAGCTAGTATCGCATTTCATTCTTATTATCTCTTAAATTATCAAACTAAGAGAAAGAATGGAGGCGCCTCCCGGAGTCGAACCGAGGTCCACGGATTTGCAATCCGCTGCATAGCCACTCTGCCAAGGCGCCTTTTTAATTCGACACTTTAGGGACTTAAGTAAATCGCACCGCTGTGTTCGGGTGCCTACTTTACGGATTGAGGAGAGATAGTCAAACAAAAAAGTGAATTTAAATTCCGTTTGCTGACATTTAAATCAAATTGCTGCATGTTCGATCTCTTCAATCAAAAAACACACAGCAAAATGGATTAAATTTAGGTGTCGTACGTTACCACTTCTTCATGAAACGACCGACAAGACTTGGGTGATACGCCCAACAATGGTCAAACATGGTCATGAGTTGAGGGTTACCATACTTAGAAAGACTCACCGCATGGAAACGGTTTTTGTGTTCTTTCAACTTTTCAACTTGAGCAATCATTTCGTCAGATTGTTTCGGTGCAATGAAATCCGAAAGTACGATTAAATCGGCATTCTTGTATTTATCACCAGTCATTAGGTCAATCGACTTCATGAGAACAGGTTCCAAATCCGTACCGCCGTGGAATGAGTAACTTAAGAAGTCGCTCGCTTCACGTAGGCCATCTTGCCTTGTTAACTCATAGGTAATCTGCTCAGAAGAAAAAAGAATCACATAACAGTCTCTCTCTTCTGCAAGAGCAATTTGCATTAAGGCATAAGCCATTGCTTTAGCAGACTGCTCAGGGAAACCACTCATAGAACCCGAAGCGTCCACACAGACGATAAACGGGCCCTTTTCAATATCGATGTTCTTGCTATCTGGTTTTTGCGCCTTCACTTTGCGTAACGTGCGTGATTTACCTTGCGAGCGATAGCTCAGTAAACGCTTGTCGGCCAAGTGCTTGTAAAAGATAACCTCAAGTTCAGGATAAGCTAAGAACATGGTTTCGTTTGGCAGCATCTTGTTAAGGTCATCACTTTCATGAATCCCGACAATATCATCGACCGCTTCATCGCTTTTCTCTTCAACCACCTGCAATTCTTCTACAGGGGCTTTGTGTAGCGAAGGATCATCTTCCTCACCAGCCATACGGCCTAGCTTTTCAGCGATCTCTTGCAAGCCCTTGTGCTTATTCAAGAACTCAGCATGACGTTTCATGATGGTAAGGTCTGTTTTGCTTAATTTGGCAGAAGCCATGTCCCACAAGCGCCCTACACTGCCTTCATCACCCGACTCAGTCACTTTATCCATGTTTTTCATGGTTTCCATGCGCTGATAAAGATCGGCTAAGACTTTTTCTTTGCTTGTTTCAAGTTCAGTTACTTGAGCTTGTTTAATCGCATCAGAAAGTGATTGGTACCATTGGTCGCAAAAGTAGTGTGGAAACATCGCGTTATAAACACCCTTGTTGTTCTCCATAAGGCGTCGAGCTTGTAGATAAAACGCTGAGTGCCACTCGAGCTTTTTGATAACACTGTCTATCTCATCAAAGAACTGAGGTTCATCCCAGTAAATCACTTCTTGATAAAGGGCGATTTCCTCTTGGAATCGATCAGTTTCACACACCTTGGTGACGCGTTTTTTAACTTTACCGCGCCATTTAACTAAGTGGTTTTTCACTGATGTTTTCACACCTTTGTTCTCTGCAGCCATCATGACTTGAGAACGAGCGATGAGATCATTCATCGCGGTATCAATGATTCCGGAATCAGCTACCATCAAAGCGAGGTTTAAGCCGTCTGCTCCTAACATATGCTCTCCTCTTACTCGAAGTACTGGCTCATAAACTTAATACGCTGAGCGATCTTGGCACTCTTCACTTTCGTGGTTTCAAGATCTTGCGTTACCGATTGCAAACTTGCTTCCATCGCTTTTGGTAAATCAGGGTCAATATAGTTATGAGGTAATGCATCATGGAATTCAGTACGAACGCGTTTTAACTTGAATTCAGCTTCAGTTAACTGTTCTAAGGCTTTCTCAGCGCCACTCAACCACTTGTTGTACAGTTCTTGGTCTAAACCGTCAGTAGTAACCACACTCACCAATACAGAGCGATTGGCGATGTCTTTAATCACTAATTGGTTTGATGCATCCAAGTCGAGTTTTAAACGGCATAGGTTTTTATTTTCGTTTACGTAACCGTAAATATCACCGTGACCTTCTTTAAGAACACGATCAAAATCGTCTTTGGCTACGTATACCCAACGGCTATCGCCTTTCTCAGATTCAGAAACCGACATGTTGCTTTGCAGCATAACCAGTTTCACTAGATTGTAAGCACTGCCCACGCTGTACATTTTCGCGTTCTTGATGTCATTCTGGTAAACATCTTTACGCAACAAGCCACTGGTTGACTCCATAGAAAGTGACACCGACAACGTTGATTCAACATCGTCTTGAATCTCTTCTAACTCTTCACGAGACATTTCAATTTGAGCTTTCGACTCTTGTTGATCAAACGCTCGGTTCAATGCAAAGTCTTTCACCACGCTACGAACCACATCACGTGATTCTGGGCTATGCCACAAACAATCTTGCAGAAGCATAATATCCAGCGGGTTCACGCTATCGCGACCACTGAAGAACGCACTCGCTTTCAATAGTTTAACGGCCTTCTTCCAGCGTCTGTCTGATACATACAATTCTGACTCTGAAGCAGAGCCTTGCTTCTTAACCGTCTCTTCAAGCATGGTTTTTAGTTCAAACAACTTATCAAACGAATTGTCTGTCAGTTCCAGCTTATCGAGCTCTTTCTGCCATTGATGGTATTCAATGTCCGTAATCGCCAAACCTTTTGGAATTACCGCTTCTTGAGAAGTACCCGTCGTCAGCATCGATTTGAAGTTTTGTTTGTTTTGAATACGGTTCACGAACACGCGTACCAACATACGGTCATAAAGTGCTTCCAAGCCGCTGTCTTCATCTGGAAGTTCGTTGGATGCCGATACTAGTAGACGCATCGGTACACGTTCAATATCACTGCCGTTTTTGAAAGTCTTTTCGTTAACGACAGTAAGTAGCGTGTTTAGGATTGCAGGGCCGGCTTTCCAGATCTCATCAAGGAATACAACTTGTGCTGTTGGTAGGTAACCTTCGGTCAGCCTTACATAACGACCGTTGTCTTTTAATTCTTGGATACTTAGCGGGCCGAACACTTCCTCTGGCGTAGAGAAACGTGTCATCAAATATTCAAAATAACTACTGTTGTCAAAAGCCTGAATAAGACGTTTTGCGATAAGGCTTTTTGCAATGCCCGGAGGGCCTAATAGAAACACGCTTTCACCAGCCAATGCAGCCAGTAAACATAGCTTAATCGTGTCTTCTCTTTCATAGACTCCATCAGAGAGAGCATGCGCTAATTTATTGATTCTTTCAGAGAGTAGCGCCTTGTCAGCATGTGAAGAAATAGAAGGGTTCATGCGTTACTCCGAAAATCTTTGAACAATTGAGAGTGTAGATATGTTTTTATACATTTGTTAGTACTTTGTTACAAGTGTATTTTATTATTGAGTTGCATTTATATCAGATGGTTACGTCGGTAATTTTGGCGCAATCATAGATTCCAATTATGAGAGTAACATCACGAACGGCGTGAAACTAAATCTATTGCTAACCCTAATTTTTCTTTTATTTTCGACACCATAGACGTTATGGTGGTGCACGTCTTCCGTTATACGAAAAATTGGCAAGGAATGTGGCCAGACTGCATGAGTAAAGTTATCCATAAATGGAAAAGTATTTCTCTCATAGAAGAGAACGTGACGCTCCCTACGAACGTCGTGGTAAAACATACAACAATCAATCACCCTGGCGCGGCAGTTATTCTTCCTATCACTTCGTCTGGAAAAATCATCCTCATTAACCAGTTCCGCCCTTCTCTAAAGAAATGGCTTTTGGAACTACCCGCAGGCACGATGGAAATAGATGAGACACCTCTTCAATGTGCCCAACGCGAACTGGAAGAAGAAACAGGTTACAGTGCAACTTCTTTTCAAAGCTTGGGGCAAGTCACCCCTTTGGCTGGCTTCTGTGATGAGATACAACATCTGTTTGTCGCAAAAGACTTAAGCCTCACTACCCGCTTTGAATGCGATGACGATGAAGTAATAGAAGTGATCGAACTGAGTTTAGAAGAACTGCACGGTAAAATACGACACGATCAAATCACTGATACCAAAACTATCGCTTGTTTAAGTAAAGCCCAACTATGTGGCCATCTATAGCCAATTATATGGCTACCTAAAGTACTCTAGGAGAGAAACATGGACTTTCGTTCTGATACCGTAACTAAACCTTCGCAAGCTATGCGTGACGCAATGGCAAACGCAGAAGTGGGCGATGATGTTTATGGCGATGACCCAACCGTCAACGAACTAGAACAGTGGGCAGCAAATGAGACAGGCTTTGAAGCGGCAATGTTTACCTCTTCAGGTACACAAGCCAACCTTCTTGGCTTAATGGCGCATTGTGAGCGTGGTGATGAATATCTGTGTGGCCAGCAGGCGCACAACTACAAATACGAAGCTGGCGGCGCTGCGGTCCTTGGTTCTATCCAACCTCAACCAATCGAGAATAACCCAGACGGTACTTTAGACTTTAAAAAGCTTGCCGCTGCGATTAAGCCCGACGACAGCCACTTTGCTCGTACCAAGCTTCTTAGTTTAGAAAACACGATCAATGGTAAAGTCCTGCCAATGTCTTATCTAGCGGAAGCACGTGAGTTCGTAAACCAACACAGACTTCAAATGCACCTAGATGGCGCGCGCGTCTATAACGCAGCAGTCGCATTAGATGTACACATCAAAGAGATCGCACAACATTTCGATTCTATGACGATTTGCTTATCGAAAGGTTTAGGCGCTCCTATTGGTTCATTACTTCTTGGCAACAAAGAATACATCGCAAAAGCACGTCGACTACGTAAAATGGTCGGTGGCGGTATGCGCCAAGCAGGTATTCTTGCCGCAGCGGGAAAAATGGCTTTAACAGAGAACGTTACTCAACTTAAAGCTGACCACGAGAACGCAAAAAATCTAGCGATTGGTTTAAGCAAACTAGAAGGTTTTTCTGTTAACCCTGATTTCATTCAAACTAACATTGTATTTGCTAAGTTAGATGAGTCTGTGGATATCAACCGAATCGCACGCGAACTGGGCGAACAAGGCATTACGATGTCACCAGGGAACCCTGTTCGATTTGTTACTCATAGAGATATCAGTTCAGAAGACATCGCTACTTTCCTAACTAAGTTGGAAAATGCGCTTTAAGCCATACTAAATGTTCACCCAGAACAAATAAGACTTGAGCTTCCTCTTAGGGGAAGCTTTATAATCATGTTTTTACCGGAGTAAAAACGTGCATTACCCAACCTTCGCTCTAATATTGCTAGCTCTTTCCTCTAACCTTCATGCCTCTGATTTTGGCGACGCTGAACTAGGTAAAGTTAAATCACCAAGCTGCGTTTTTTGTCATAACCCTACCAGTCAATCGACTAATAACTCCTATCCTAAGCTTTCTGGCCAAGATCCAACCTATCTCTTTAATACAATGAAAGCGTATCAAACCGGAGATAGGCAGGGCGATTACGCGGATATGATGCGAGCGCAACTAAGTAAGCTTAACGATCAAGATTTGAAAGACATAGCGGCTTTTTACGCTTTACAATATTAGCGGCTCCCACCTTCAATAGGTCAATCATCAGCTAAATAAACATCACCAAGTCGCCTATACTTCAAGCAAACTCACTGAGCTCATTGAAGGTCGGGATAGATATACCTTTACACGTATCATCCAACCCTTACAATGTGCAGCAAATATATTTATCAAGGTTTATCTCTATGTCTATTCAATGGTTTCCGGGTCACATGCATAAAGCCCGTAAAGAAATCGAAGAAGTTATCCCACAAGTTGATGTGATCATCGAAGTACTGGACGCTCGTATCCCGTTCAGTAGTGAAAACCCAATGATCTCTTCACTGCGCGGCGATAAGCCTTGTGTAAAAGTGTTAAACAAGCGCGATCTTGCAGACCCTGAGCTAACTGAGCGTTGGATTGAGCACTTCGAAAAAGAGCAAGGTGTTAAGGCTATTGCGATTACCACCAGCGCTAAAGAAGAAGTTAACCACGTTATGGAGCTAGTGCGTAAACTGGCACCGCACCGTGAACAGATGGGCAAGAACATTCGCACGATGATCATGGGCATCCCGAACGTAGGTAAATCGACAATCATCAACTGCTTGGCCGGACGTACGATTGCGGTAACTGGTAACCAACCTGCAGTAACTCGTCGCCAACAACGTATCAATCTGCAAAACGGCGTGATCCTTTCAGATACTCCTGGGATCCTTTGGCCTAAAGTAGAAAACCCACACAGTGGCTTCCGCCTAGCCGCTACTGGCGCGGTAAAAGATACGGCAATGGAATACGATGAAGTGGCATTCTACACGGTCGAGTACTTAGCAAAACAGTACCCTAACCTTTTGCAAGAGCGCTACCAAATTGAAGAGCTGCCTGAGTCTGACATCGAACTGATGGAAGCGATTGGCCGTAAGCGTGGTGCACTTCGTGCCGGTGGTCATATCGACATTCACAAATGTTCAGAAATCCTGCTTCACGAATTGCGTAATGGCACTTTAGGTAAGGTAACGCTTGAGTTGCCAGAAATGATCACACAAGAGCTGATCGAAGTTGAAGAAGCGGCTGCGCTGAAAGCGGAACAACAGATTAAGAAAAAAGAAGAGCGTCGTAAGCGTTACCTGAAGAACAAGCGTTAATCGCGATTAGTTTTTATAATCTGCTTTAATTTCTGTTTACCACTCTTACACCAGCCTCTAGATATTCACGCTCTATCGATAATAGAGCGTGAATATTGCCCGCTACCGTTTGTTGATCTAGCTAACATACTGACAAATCTATAGAAATGGTCGTTTACAATCCCAAAGACTGTGACATACTACGCAAATTATTGTGTATCAATCTCGGCTAATTTCTCAATGCGCTCTTATTCTGGGTTCAAGAATCAAAGATTTAAAACCTATTTCGATAATGAAATTTATTTGCCGTACATAAATTTCATCTACATCCCTATCTCAATATTCTGTGCTTTTATCGTCACCGACTACATCCACTTTGGTAGCGAGTGCATTACGCCTATCATTTTCCGAGTCATATTTTTTTTATTGATGATGGCCGCCGCCAGATACTGTATTACAAACAAACCCAACGTTTTGGAACTCGTAGAAAGTGCCTTCCTTGTAATTAGCTCACTTTTCTTGGTCTATGTCGGTCGACTAGCCATCGAGCTGAACAACTTCGATTACCAAGGTGGCATCATTTTAGTGATGATCTACATTGGTACGTTTTCAAGATTGTCAGCCAGATACAGTATATCTACGCTGTCGTTTATCTTTTTGGCTTATCTCATCGGCCTTGCGCCACTGCTTTATGAAGCGGAGCCAGAGCATGAAATAGAAACAATTTCCGTTTATATCTCGGCTTACATCCTAATCTCAGCGGCCTGTGTTAGACGTGACCTGGAAGTACACAAACGTTTCGCTCAATCCGAGCAACTCCGCAAACAAGCGATTCAGCTTCGCAAGCAATCTAATATGTTCGAGGCCCTTTCCTATCAAGACGCACTAACGGGCTGCTACAACCGCCTTTATCTTCATCAGGTGATAGAACCGAGCATAGACCGTCAGCGATCCATTACATCGCTCATGATAGATATTGATCATTTCAAATCGATTAACGACACCTACGGCCATCAAATGGGTGACATGGTGATTAAAGAACTGGCCGATGAGATTCAAAAACGACTACCGACTAGCAGTAACTGCTTTCGATACGGCGGTGAAGAGTTTTTGGTGCTGGTCCAAGGAGAAACCGAGGCTTCAATTGAATCGCTGGTTAATGCCCTTTTAGAATCCCCTACTCGCCTTAGATTAGAAGTAACAATTTCAATCGGTGTGAAACATGCCCCTCAAGCCCTTGGTTCTGTCGAGCAGCTTATCGACGACGCTGACCAAGCACTCTACATTTCGAAAAAAGGCGGTAGGAATAAGATCACATGGTGTGATTAATCGCCCAATATTTCACGCATCTTTGCGAATCATTAAAACGACCACTAATTCAATCAAAAAAGCCCCGAGCAACTTAATACTCGGGGCTTTTGTCTTTGTTCTTCTGCTTTAAAATAGCTTCGTTAAGAACCTGCTACTCAGCAAAAAAACAGTATTCAACAAGAATCGACTAAGAATACACAACGCTCGCTGTTTTCTGTTCAAGTTCAACGGGAGAGCTCCAAGAAATCACTTTTTCATTCACTTGGCTGCCACATGGTGCGTTCCAAACTTGCTCTAGTTCTTCTTTGCCACCAATCGCCTGATAAAAAGCAATCGCTTGGTGGTTCTCAGACATCACCTCTAGGTAAAGCCCTGAGTCCGAATAGTATTGCTGCAACCACTTCGACAATTCAGACAACAGACGCTTGCCTACACCTCGTCCACGATAATTATTATCTACATGTAACGCATCGATGAACGTACCACGCTCAAAGTTGTGATTACCGAACGCGCAGACAAAACCAACCAGTAAACCGCCTTCCTCAAGCAATAAAACATGTTGGTTGAAAGGAGGATTAATCAAACGAGTCTGCCAAATAACAGATCTGTCCTCCAAAACATCATGTTCTAGGTAATCATCAGCAAGAATGCCACGGTAATATAGCTTCCAGCTATCCGCGTGTAATTGGGCAATCCGCTCATAATCTTTATATTCAGCTACCTTAATTTCCATTTATTAGCCCTTAGTACTTCCATTTATGACTTGCTACTACATTTCACACTACCTTTATACAATATTTAAGCAAAACATACTAATACACGTTTACACTTTCAATATTGACTTACACGTGTACGCTGATATTCTAGCGCACAGATGTAAGCCCAATGGAAATTTGCTAATGAATAGTGCCGACAAACAATCTACAAAAAAGCCGCCATTAATCTGGCTCAATATTTTTGTGTTCTCTTTTAGTATGCTGCTTGCTGTTGTAGCGGCTCCCGTTTATGGCTACTTTTTTGGCTATGGCATGGAGCACTGGATATGGCTAGCAATCTGCTTTACGTTCTGTAACCTTTCAATCACGACAGGTTATCACCGCTTATGGTCACATAAAGCGTTTGAAGCGCATTCAAGCCTAAGATTCCTGTTTGCATTAGGTGGTGCATTTGCCCTGCAGAACAGCGCGCTACACTGGTCTTCTGATCACCGTGTTCACCACAAGCATGTCGATAACAACGACAAAGACCCATACTCTGCAAAACGTGGATTTTGGTACTCACACATTGGCTGGATGATTCGTAATTACAGCACCTCAATGTACGAAAACTACGAAAACTGCCGTGACCTTAAAAAAGATAAGATTGTTATGTGGCAGCACAAGCACTATGTTCTGTTAGCATTACTAATGAATTTCGGTGTTCCTATCGCTTTAGGCGTGATTTACGGTGACGTGATTGGCATGTTGTTAATCGTAGGTGCAGTTCGTTTGGTACTTAACCACCACACCACATTCTTTATTAACTCTCTTGCTCACATCTGGGGTAGCCAACCTTTTACTGACAAAAACACAGCGCGTGATAACGGTGTGTTAGCGGTTCTTACTTTTGGCGAAGGCTACCATAACTTCCACCACATCTTTGAGAACGACTACCGTAACGGCATCTACTGGTGGCAATACGATCCAACAAAGTGGCTGATCAAGAGTGCTTCGTTGATGGGACTGGCAAGTAAGCTTAAGAAAACCCCTCAAGCTCGTATTGAGAAAGCTGAAGCGTCAATGTTACTTAAACGCACCCAGCAAAAAATCATGCATCGTGCCGACAAGCAACAAATCTCAGAGAAGCTTCAACAAGAGTTTGATGCTCTAGTATCAAACATGAACGAATATTACGAAGTTAAAAAACAGCTACTTGAAAGCAAGCGCGAAGACGTTGTGAAGAAGTACGAACACTCTGTTCTTAAGGTTCGTTATCAGCAAATCAAAATGAATTTCGAACAACAGAAGAAAAATTGGGCAATGACGGTTGAGCAATACGCTTAAGGTAAGACAGTACGCTTAACACCCCAGTAACAACACAGTTTGATTCTTATTCAAAAGCCCTCATATTGCTATGAGGGCTTTTTTTAATAAGCATAACCTACTCGGCTCTGGCCCTATGCTCTCGAGTTTGAATTGTGGATGGTAAGAACCATAGTTATTGGATTTCAGAACTCTTTCTTCATTCTGAATTTATACTTATATTACTTAAACTTACCGAGTTTAAAGCGAAGGAATTGAAAATGAGCAAACTGACTATTATTGCAACGATCGTCTCTAAAGAAGACAAAACTGAGCTTGTAAAAGCTGAGATGATTAAATTGATCGATAAAACCCGTGTTGAAGACGGCTGTATTAACTACGATCTGCACCAAGATAACAGTAACCCTGCTCACTTCGTTTTTCATGAGAACTGGGAGTCTGAAGTTCATCTAGAGAAACACTTAGCGAGCCAACACATCGCTGACTACATGGCTGCGACTGAAGGTTGTATTGAAACCTTTGTGCTTAATAAAATGACGCACATTGCCTAACCAGTCACTCAGTACTAATTCAATAAAAAGCCCTGCTCTGATCGCAGGGTTTGTCTTTTCTACAAGCTTATATCTGCTCATTCTAATAATGAAAAAACCCGCCAGAGTAGCGGGTATGGCCAATAATCATGACTGTCAAAGACAGATAGGTAACAACCATCAATCCAATATTGAGTACCACTTTACAGTGGCACTCTGACATTTCTTTTGCTGATCGCTAGCACGGGGGCACTAGTTAAAAGCACGAGCCAAAATGCCATTCCCTTGATATTGGTAAACACTTGAATTACTACTTACAAAGACCGATTCTCCGGGCTTAAGAGAAACTGACCGCCCTTCTGAAGTGACGGTCGCCTCTCCTTCCACACAGAACAAGATCTCCGCGCTACGTAGATACTGTGACTTGCTCTCATCAGTCGCAGACAAGATATCAAAGCCAAAGTCATCCACTGGAATCGGATAACTCATCTTGCCCTCTTTCAATACAGGCTTAAGGCGGATATCTTCTGGCTTAATCGGCTCAAAGATTGTGTTATCGATAAGCTCAGGAACGTCTATGTACTTGGGGGTGAGACCGGCACGAAGCACATTGTCTGAGTTTGCCATAATCTCTAAACCCGTACCCTGAACATAAGCATGTGGGGTTTCTGCGAATAGGAACATCGCTTCACCCGGCGCCAGTTCAACCGTGTTAAGCATTAATGGCGCAAATAAGCCAATATCACCAGGATAATGCTGTTTGAATTCGATGCTGTATTGAAGAGCTTCACGCCCCATGACCGTTTTGGCTGGTCGCGCATGTGCAGCATAAAGCTCATTAAGCGCAGACGCTTTGCGGTCACCTTCAAGAGACATAATGGCGCTAAAGAACGACTTCAAAGAATCACTGTCGGCATTGGCTTTTAGTACATTAAGCTCAATCGCTAACGAAGGAATATCCGCTTCTTCGAACAAGGCAATAATGTCGTCGATTGGACGAAAGCCATTCATCGCTTTGTAGAAGGTCAACGCATAAACCAACTCAGGTTTATGGTTTGGATCTTTGTAGTTGCGATTAGACGCATTCAAAGGGATACCAAGTGCATTCTCACGCTCAAAACCTAATTCTGATTTTCGCTTGTTCGGGTGAACCTGAATCGATAACGGTGTTTCAGCGGCCAACACCTTAAACAAGAAAGGCAATTCACCGAAACGAGCCGCCGTGTATCCGCCTAAGACATCGATTTTGTTTTCATCAATCATGTGAGAAAGCGATTCACCGGTATCGCCTACCTTTGAACAACCATTTGGATGAGCACCCATCCAAATTTCTGCTTGAGGTTCCTGGTTTGGGTTCACAATACCAAACAATTGGTTAATGGAGTCTTTGCTTCCCCATGCGTAGTTTTGAATAACGTTGTCGAGTTTAAATAGAGACATAATTACTTCTCATTAAAAATCTGGCTACCAAGCTTGAGCGTGGCGGCGATATTACGGGCAGTGCGAGTCAGGTTTTGATTCGCTTCTGATAAAACTTGGTCTAAAGACTGAGGTGAACGTACGGTTCCAAATAAGCTAGACATTGAGCCGTAAAGTTTTTCAACGTCTTGCCCCAAAGAGCCCGCAATTCCAATGGTTGGAATACTCAACTTTTGAGCTCGCTGAGCGATGCCGAAAGGTGTTTTACCTTGCAGGGTTTGGTTGTCCATCTGCCCCTCTCCGGTCACGACCAGTGAAGCACCTTCAAGAACCTTATCTGCATCCAAGGCATCTAATACCATCTCAATACCCGCTTTAATTTGGATATTGAATGCAAGACTTAACCCCAGAGGTGTACCACCAGCAGCACCAAATCCAGCTGTGTCGCGATGATTAGTACCCGTATGTGCTTGAGCGATATCGGCAAAGTGCCCGATCGCAGTATCAAGTTGTTCAACTTGAGCTTTTGATGCGCCTTTTTGCGGACCAAACACAGTACTGGCTCCGCTTTCGCCACATAATGGATTATTCACATCACACGCGACCACGAACGTCACTTCTTTGCATCTAGGGTGCAGTCCTTCAAGATCGATGCTTGCTAACCGGCTTAATTCGGCGCCGCCACCAGATAGCTCGTTGCCTTGCTTGTCTAATAACTTGCCTCCCAACGCTTGTAAGATGCCAGCACCTGCATCATTGGTTGCGCTGCCGCCCAAACCAATAATGATTTGTTCAACACCTTGATCTAGCGCATCTTTGATCAATAGCCCAGTACCAAACGAAGATGCGGTTAACGGTGCTCTTTCTTCTACGGTTAATAGGTCTAAACCCGATGCTTGAGCAAATTCCACCAAGGCAGTTTTTACGTTGGCGCCATCAACAGTCTGTTCCAACGAAGCCCAATAAGCCGTACATTCACGCCCGATTGGATCCGTCGTGTGCAGCAGTTGCTTCTTACCATTGAGCGCCTCTAGCAACACGTCTACCGTGCCTTCTCCGCCATCGGCGAGTGGCATTTTCACAAACTCTGCGTAAGGGAAAACATCGGCAAATCCACGCTCAATGCAAGACGCAACTTGATGAGCGTCGAGTGATTCTTTAAATGAATCAGGGGCAATTACAATTTTCATTGTCGTTCACCATTCCCGCCCACCAAGGTGAGCGGGTTATCGAAATTAGAATTTGATTTGGAATGTTTTTGCTTGGCAAGGTGCTATCTGGCCGAACTCTTCAGATGCTACATCACCTTCGCGTACGCGCTCGTCCATGCTTGTCTCTTTCCAGCTTGAAACCGCTTGAGTAAAAGAGATTGAATCCGATACTGAACCCGATTCTGCCGGGTTGTAGACACGCATGATCAGTGCATCTTCGTCTTCCGCTTTCTTCAGCACACTCAACACCGCGCCTGATTGTTGCTTAGACAGAAGGCTAAAACTCATAGGTAGGTTCTGCTCACCCACGTTGAGCTTCATCGCGTTGTAAGGGATCTTGTTGTAGCATTCGATTAGAGTGACATTGTCACGTGCTTGCGCCATGATGTTCGCGTCAATATGGTTACCAGAGAAGCCACACAGTGTGAATTCACACACTAATTTGCCGCGCACTTGTGAATCTGGGGTCGGGATCTTGATACCAGAAGGACGCCCCGGACGAAGCAATAGCTCTTCTTTACCCAACACGCCAATACCACGGAATAGTGTCAGTGCGAAGGTATCTCTATTTTCGTCACCTTTAGATGCAATCACTTCAAATTCACGCAGACCATTCGACATAATAGCCATACCCGCTTTGCCGTTTTCTAGCGCAGCAAAGTTCATTAACTGATACACAGGAACCGGTGCTTCTTTCCACTTCTCTTCTTCCCAAACCGCCATTGCAGGGTCATTGGTTGGTCGAGTAATACAACCGAACTGGTTATCTGCTACCACAGTTTCAGAAATAAATGGCGTAGGTACTAATACACGTACACGGTGGTCGTCGGCTTGGTTGTCCAATTCCATACGGACTTCGATGCGGCGAGAACCTTGCTTCAATACCACTTGGCATTGCGCTTCAACGAATCCATTTTGACCCGTGCGTTCTTCACGCTCTGTAAGGTTTGCTGGCACGTTCATGCGGAAAGCGATGTTTGCTACCGATTGGAAACCTTGGTGGTCAATTGATGTTTCTACCGGGAATTCATCTGAGTACAGTAACCATTCTTGACGAGATGGAGAGTAATCGTACTCATCACCGTCATCAGAACCGTCTTCCAAACGAAGTACTTGGTCGAATACTTGCTCTGTCTCTTTATCGAAAATAGTCAGAGTACCGTTGTCGTTTACATTAATTCGGTAGTATTCGTTCTCTAGCAAGTAGTCTTTCTGCTCTGCGACTTTAACTGCGCCCTTCTCATTACCTTGGATGTGTAACGTGGTGAAACCCATCGCTGGTACAGTGCGTTTGATTTGAATATCAAACTCCATGAAAGGGTCGTAGTTGCCGTAGTGAACGATTTGACGGTCTACTTTACCTGGGTCGATTTGGCGCTTGTCTTGGATGAAGTATTCAACTGGGTTTTCGTTTTCATCAAAGATAGAAAATTCTTGAGCACGGATAGTGATGGTTGTGTTCACCACTTCTTCACGCTCGTATGGAGAAAGGTTGAACATCGCCAGTTTGTCGCAACCTTCGCGATCTGGCATGTGGTCAACAATCTTACGCTTGTAGAAGTGAATCAGGTTGGTCGCCATGTCGTCAGCAAGGATGTAACGGTTTAAGATTTCAGCGTGTACCTTGTCTGAACAACAGCAACCAATAGAGTCATGAGCGTGGTTCTTCATGCTCTCTTTCCACATTTTCTCAATCAAACCGTGGTGGTATTCAAAACCTAATGTCCAAGCGATAGACGCTAGCGGTTCTAAGATGTTTACAATCTTGTTTTCGATTTCTGCGTGGATCAGTTTGATGTCCATACGCGTAGAAGAGATCGTACGGTGAACACGCATGTATTTACCGTCGTTGAACTCGCCTTTGATTGTGTCGAGTTGGTCGCGCGCTGCTTCTACTTTCTCGAATACTTCTTCAAAGCGACTCATTGAGAACTCGCGATCTGGGTAGATTTCGCGAAGCTTGTCCATTACTTCAAAGATGTCTTTTTGAATCGGCATTTGGTCGTGGCCGTTCGGTAGCAAGATATCTTTAGTCACCGATGGCTTTTCTAGCACTGGGAAGTACTTATCTAAACGAGCGCGTAGACCTTCTTCATCTTGCGGAAGGTATTTACCAATCGCGTAACCCAGTGGAAGCACTTGTGCAGTCACTTCACTGCCGTCATTAGACTGCCATAAGAATTCTGTTTTATTCGTGCCATGACGCTCTGAACAACCACGCCAGAACATTGCACGCGTGATGTCGAAACCGTTGTAGATCATCGGCAGCTGTGAGCTCATGCTGAATGAATCTGGTAGGTAACCGATCTTCATTGCATCGCCAAATTTCATACAGTCACGAATGCCATACATCATGTTACGCACAATCGACTCACCAGAAACTTGCATTGTGTCGGTTTGAGAATACCAAGGGCCAATAATAAGCTTGCCCGCTTCAACCAATGCTTTTACGCGTTCTGTGTTCTCTGGTTTGATCGCAAAGTAGTCTTCTAGAACAGCGGTTTGACCATCTAGAACGTAGTATTTGTATTCTGGATCACTCTCCAGACGGTTCATGATTTCTTCCATGTTGTTCACAAGAAGAATGCGAGACTCTTCTGTTGTGAAATACCATTCACGATCCCAGTGCATGTGTGGAGTAATATGTACGCGTGATGTAGTCATAATCATTTACCTAAATGTGTCGCTTCGAGTAAAACTAAAGTTCGAACCCAAATACGACTAAATTAAAGTTTTTCAAGGGGTTAAAATTGGCTGCCACTAAATTTAGGGTGCAGAAAACCACGCCCAGAATCTGTGTGAATAAAACCGTTAGGAGCACAGGTATTTAGGACAGCCAGTTGTTTGTTATTTTTTATATATTGATTTCGCAGTGAGTTAGGAGCTAACTCAAAATTCAGTTAGTTCTGTGTTGCAGTACTTGCTTCAAACTTACCCTTTTTTACAGCATGACCACGCCACATCAGAAGAGTAACAGTTGAAATCACTGTGCCGACAATCGCAGCACCAAACCAGATTGCAGCAGCAGAGAATGCGCCCAAACCAGAATCGTGTAACAAGAAGATAGAGAAGATACCTGCGCCCGGAGTCGATAGACCAATACCTGCCGCACCAACCATCGCGCCTGTCACTACAGAGCCTAGTAGGAACGAACCGATTACACGGATTGGATCTTCAATCGCCATTGGAATTGCACCTTCAGTAATACCCGCTAGGCCAAGTAGCCAAGTTGATTTACCGGTTTCAATCTCAAAGTCTTTGAATAAGCGTGGAGCAATCATGGTTGAAGCCGTTACAGTGAACGCCGATACCATTTTTACTGAGCCAAAGATTGCGTAAGGACCATAAACACCGTTTGCCATTGCACCTAAACAGAATGCGTAAGCAGCTTTGTTTACCGGGCCACCTAGGTCGAATGATACAAACAGACCTAAAATTGCACCCAATAACAACGCATTGGTGCCTGACATACCGTTCAACCAGTCCGTTAAACCTTGGTTTAAGAACGCAACAGGTTTACCGATAACAAACAGCATCAAGCTACCCGCGACCAAAGTACCAATCACAGGGTAAAGGTAGAAAGTGAGGAAACCGTTAAACGCAGGACCCAAGCGAACATGCTCTTTTACCCAACGCATTACGTAACCAGCAATCAAACCACCAACAACACCGCCTAGGAAACCTGAACCAATGATGTTTGCAGCAATACCCGCAGCAAAACCAGGACCAAGTGCCGGTTTGTCGGCTAATGAGTAAGCTGTGTAAGCTGCCAGTACTGGCACCATTAATGTACCCAGTAGGCCACCACCTAATTTACGATACATCCATAACCAAGAATCTTTTGTTGCGTAAAGCTCTTGCAGGTCAAAAATTTGCGCGATAAGAACAGCAACCGCAAGAACAGTACCACCAGCAACGATAAGAGGAACTGCGTAAGAAATACCAGAAAGCAGCGCTTGTTTAAGCTCAGTTTTCAGTGGCAGTTTTTTCGGTTTGTCATCAGTAGCCACTGTGCGTTCTGCACCGTTACCTTTTTTCGACTCTTCAATCGCTTCATTTAGAATGCGTTCACCGTGTTTAATCGGTTCTGCAACTGGCGTTTCAACACGAGGGATTCCATTAAAACGATCCGCTTCTTTAATCGCGACTTCAGCAGCAAATACACAAGCCACGGCATTGTTTAATTGCTCAGCCGTCAAACGATCTTCAATGCCATTTGCGCCCTGCTTTTCAACATGAACCTTGTAGCCAAGCTTTTTTCCCGCTTTTTCTAGGTACTCAGCCGCCATATAGGTGTGAGCAATGCCTGCTGGGCAAGCAGTAACACATACAATTGTCGGCGCATTTGTATCTAAGTTGTCTTGTTTTTCTTCTTGCTGATTATCGCCATCAAGAAGCGCGAAGATTTCATCAGCGGTTGTTGCTTTTAATACTGCTTCACGAACATCGTCATCAACCAATGTGGTTGTCAGTTCGGTCAGCAGGTGCATGTGGGTAGAACCCGCTTCTGCATTTGGAATCGCAATTAGGAAGATAAGATTTACATCTTCGTCTTCATCCAAGCCTTTCCATTTCATGTCTTCTTTAAGCGTTGCTACAGCGAAGCCAGCTTCTTTAACCGCGTCAGTCTTGCCATGCGGTACTGCTAGGCCTTCACCAAGCGCTGTCGGGCCTTGCTCTTCACGAGCAAATACTGCATCAAGGTACTCTTGCTTGTTATGCAGTTTGCCTTGCTGATCCAGTTGGTCAGCAAGTGCGTAAATCGCTTCTTCTCGACTGCTAAACGTAGTTTGCAGATTTACGAGCGACTTATTCGTTAGAGTAGTAAGTTTCATAACCTTTGTCCCATAGTCACGGATTAGTACGACAGTCGTCCCTGTCGACGAGAAGAATAATACAACTTCAAGACATTTAATCCGTGATCACGATCTCATCAATACATATTTGTATTTAATTTGTATTTAAATCGTATTGGTAAATCCTTTAAGAAAGCTTGTTATGTATCGTTTAATTTGTATTATATGTACTACAAAACGCCGATACGACGCTCACACTAACCTTTAAAGCAAGGCTTATATAGAGCAAATTTACGTATTTAAGGTACAGGTTGTTAATCAAAGTCTAGTTGTCCTAGCGCACAAATGAGGCAAAAATGGCAAGACTCCCTATGTATCGCCAAATCGCCGATGCAATAAGAGAAAAGATCAGTTCTGGTGAATATAAAGTTGGAGAAGCACTCCCAACGGAAGCGCAATTGCGTGAAGTATTCTCGGTAAGCCGTGTAACGGTTAGGCAAGCACTGAAACTACTGATCGAAAACGATGAGCTTGAAAGCGTTCAAGGCAGCGGTACTTACGTCAAAGAGAACAAGATCAATTACGACATCTACAAACAGTCGAGCTTTCAAGAAAAGTGGGCGCATTTGGATGTGGTTACACACAGTGATGTTCTAGCCTTTGAAATGAAGCCCTGTTCTTTGGCGATGTCTGAACATCTAGATATTAAAGAAGGCGAATTAGTTTTCTACGTAAAGCGTGTTCGCTTCATAGACAACAATCCAATCACGGTTGAAGAAACTTGGTTACCTGTTGCCCTATTCCCAGATCTCACCTATCAAGTGATGCAGACATCAAAATACGACTTTATTGAGAACACCAAAGGCATGGTGATTGATCGAAGTGAGCAGGAATTGGTACCGATTCTTCCGCCTGAAGACGTTGCTAAACAGTTAGGTATTGACCCTGCTCAACCGATTATTGAAAAACGTACTCGTGGTTACCTAGCTAACAACACAGTATTTGAATACAGCCGCAACTACTTCACATCTAACGATTACCGATTCACTTTGGTCGCAAGACGCCAGAGATAATGCTCATCAGCGAGTTTCGATAATAGCAAAATGACCAACACAGAGAGCGCCTTGTTCTCTGTGTTTCTATGCTGTTAACTCAATCATAAAACCAACTTTCCTACCCAAATATTCCTAAACCAATATCAAGTAACCTCACGAAAGATCATTCACATTCATTTAAATACTGTTCTGGCGCTTTGACCATAAACTAAGCGCCAAATTACAAGAACAACAGTCGACAGGAATGTAGATGAATACCAAACAACTTGAGGACGCTGTAAGTGAAGTGAGCTTATTCAATCAGCACCTCCACTTAATCCAATCCGTGCATACCATTCCGACCCCAAAAATGAATTGGGAGTCGATTGCGATGGAACCTGCGCCGACAATGCCAACGGTTCGATTCGATCACTGTCTACTCATCAGACTAACACTTAGTTCGTCGTGTTAAATCACTTTATATACAAAACCATTATGTCGAAACACACTATCTCACGAACATCGCACCCATTAGCAAATACAATTTCATACACACGATTCCTACCAAAGCTACCTTTAGTTCTAATCGCTTTCTCTATGCCCCTATTCGCAGAAGAAGTTGAAGAAGTGGTACTCGAGGACGAAGTCGTATTAAATGAAGGTTCTGAGTTAAACGAAGAAGCTGAAGAATCGCCTTATTATAACTTGTGTTTTAGCGCTTACTTATGGGAAGTAAGTAGGCGTTAAACATAAGTAATCTTTAAATGTAAGTAAGCTTAAAAGCTAAGATTCTCACCTCTTTACTCCGATAAATACCCACTTCGTTACACGTTTCCTTCCAAAGTACAAAAAATACTCGCGATTTATAAAACAACACCACCATATGCAAATAGAACAACCAAAGGTGATCCAAGTTATATTCTAACAAGCCACAAAATTTGTTTATTAACATCTAAACAACAGTAGTTATTCACGATTTACAACCACAATTAACATCGAAAAAAATGTTTGTCTTAGATCATATCAACCTCAACTATGCCTCGTGCCACAGTGCAGTTTTCTGTACATTCATTGTCATATTCTGAAACACTTTCTTATATTTTTTAAACTTTGTGGAGATTTATATGTTAGAGCTCTTGATCGGATTAGTGATTACTATTGCTGTTGGTTACTTTATTGTAAAAGGCTATAAAGCGGCGGGTGTATTACTAACTGCTGGCCTTGCCCTACTTCTTATCACCGGCCTTATTGGTCACACAGTCTTACCAGCTAAGGTAGCTTCAACAGGTAACATGGTTACCGACTCACTAGAATTTGTTAAATACATGCTTCAGTACCGCGGGGGCGGCCTAGGCATGCAAATCATGCTTCTTTGTGGTTTTGCTTCTTACATGACGCACATTGGTGCTAACAACGTGGTAGTGAAACAGTTCTCTAAACCGCTTGCTGCGATCAAATCTCCCTATGTACTTCTTGTTGCGGCTTACATCGTAGCGTGTCTGATGTCTCTAGCAGTAAGTTCTGCAACGGGTCTTGGTGTGCTATTGATGGCAACCCTATTCCCAATGATGACGGCAATGGGTATTTCTCGCCCAGCGGCAGTTGCAGTTTGTGCGTCACCTGCAGCCATCATTCTTTCACCAACGTCTGGTGATGTGGTTATCGCGGCAGAAAAATCAGGCATGTCTCTTGATGTGTTTGCTGTTCAAACGGTACTGCCTGTTTCTATCTGTGCGATCATCGTGATGGCGGGTGCGGCTTTCTTCTGGAACAAATACCTAGATAAGAAAGAAAACACACCAATGGAAAAAGTAGACGTTTCTGAAATCGAAACAACGGCGCCGGCTTTCTACGCTGCACTTCCATTCCTACCTATCATCGGCGTTTTCCTATTCAACGGTCGTACGATTCCAGGGCTTTCACTTGATATCTACACTATTGTGGTAGGTTCTATCTTCGTAGGCGCAGTTATCGATTACGTTGTTAAGAAGTTTGACGGCGAGAAAACACTAGAAGATCTAGACTCTTGCTACCAAGGCATGGCTGACGCGTTCAAAGGCGTGGTAATGCTGTTGGTTGCGGCGGGCGTATTTGCTCAAGGTCTAATGTCTATCGGTGCAATTGATAACCTAATCGGTCTTGCCGAATCTGCAGGCGCAGGCGGTATCGCATTGATGCTTATCCTCACAGGTCTAACGGTTGCTGCGGCAATTGCGACAGGTTCAGGTAATGCACCTTTCTATGCATTCGTAGAACTGGCTCCATCATTAGCGGCGAAAATGGGCTTGAACCCAGCGTTCCTAATCATCCCAATGCTTCAAGCATCGAACCTAGGTCGTACAATTTCACCAGTATCTGGCGTAATCGTAGCGACTTCTGGTATGGGTAAAATCAGCCCATTTGAAGTCGTAAAACGTACGTCTGTACCCGTAATCTGTGGTCTTATTACGGTTATCTTCGGTACGCTTGTATTGGTTCCAATGTCGGCGTAAGCCTTAAGTTTCTAATCTCAAAGAGCGAAGAACAAACGAACACCAATACTGAATATAAAATGCGTAAACAAAAAGGC
>NZ_JBFRTN010000033.1:0-12180 GCF_041474095.1 Vibrio sp. 10N.222.54.A3 | reverse complement strand
GAACTTAATAAGTTCAGCGCCTTTTTTAATGTCACTTTCTCAACATCGTTAAAACTATCGAGACATGTACAAAATGTATAAACAGTCAGGCTTGAAATAGTGTTATCTCAAAGGAACAAGCCCTACTTCATTTCACCATAGCGTTCTAGATACAGAACCGTTGCAGCGGTACGGGAAGGCACTTGCAGCTTTTTCAACAAGCTTTTCATATGTACCTTAACTGTCGATTCAGAAATAAACAGGTGATCGGCGATCTGCTTATTACGGTAACCTTTCGCGACTTCTTGAAGGATCTGCATTTCACGTTCAGTCAGTTGGTCAAAGATGTCGTTGCGGCTGCCAGCGTCGTTTAGGTAGCGAGCAACCACACTGCTGTAAGCTTTATCGCCACTGTGTGCTTGCTTGAGCAGTTCGATCAATTCATCAGGCTCAGTGTCTTTTAACAGGTAGCCATCAGCACCTGCTTTTACAATCGCTTCAATGTCTGCAGGGCTGTCAGAGACAGTTAGGATTACAATGTTTGCGCTTGAGCCGTCAGTACGAAGTGCTTTCAAGGTATCTAACCCAGACATGCCCTTCATGTTGAGATCCAAAAGGATCAAATCAGGTTCTTCTTCATGAGCGAGAGCAACCGCTTCAGTGCCGTTACTTGCTTCTGCAATCACTTCGAATTCGTCTTCAAAGCTCAGTAATTGGCTTATACCTCTGCGCATCAATGGATGATCATCAACCAGCATTACTTTACAAATCGTCAACTTTAACTTCCTTCAAACTTTTATATTTCAATATGACTGTACAGCCTTCACCTTGAGCCGCTTCAATCGTTAAGTCGCCATTCAGTCTTGCCGCACGCTCCTGCATAATGCTCATCCCATAGTGGTTCATTTTAGAACTACTTGAGTCAAAGCCGTCTCCATTGTCTTTAATCACGACTAACACTTCACCGTCCTCATCGATACAGCATACATCTATCAAGTCGGCATTGGCGTGTTTTATTGCGTTTATTGTTGCTTCACGAATCAATTGAAGCAAGTGAACCTGACTGTGTGCATCAAGTTCAATCGATGAAAGATTATTGGTGAGGTTAATCTTCGCATCGGTTCTTTCACTGAGTTCCTCAAGCATGGTGCTCAAGGCATCTCCAAAGTTGCCCTCTTTTATGGTCAACCTGAATGTGGTGAGTAGCTCTCTTAGCTGAGTATAGGCGTCTGCTAAACCATTACCGATTTCCGCCGCTATCTGCTCTGACTGCTCTCTGTGTTGCTGCTCTGGCAATTTACCAATCACACGCTTTAATAATGTAACTTGGATTTTCAAATACGACAGTGATTGAGCCAAAGAATCGTGCAACTCACGTGCGATCGTTGCACGTTCTTCCATAATAATAAGCTGTTCGGCTTTCTTTTGGGCGCGATTATAATAAATAGCTCGAGATAACAGTTGAATAAAGCTCTCGATCAGCGCCTTGGTAGAATGCCCATGGTGATACGAACAGTACAAGTAACCGAGAATGAGTTCGTTATCATCGAGCTTCATCTCGAACTTTTCGTAATCTAAATTCGAATCGTAGCCTTCATCCATAATCAAAGACCGACCTGAGTTATCTACAATTTCGAGCCTCAGCGACTCTATCCCTTCCAAGCTCACGAGGTGTTGCAAGATAGCTCGGAAGTTATCAGGAGCGATACGCGTCACCGTGAGCTCTTGTGACGAATTATAAAGTGCCTGTAGTGACTGATTAGCATTTTGTAGTTCTACCGTCTTAGCATCCACCACATCTTCAAGATTGCGATAAAGCACGCCGAGATCTTTCGCCATTGAGTTGAAGGTTTTCGTCAAAATACCCATTTCATTGCTACTGGTCACTTTGAGCTCTACCTCAAAATCACTGTTCTTGATTCGCTGGCTAGCTCCAACTAAGGCATGCAACGGTTTAACAACCTGTTTACGTACAAAGTGAACAACAAAAAGAGATATGACGAGAATTCCGCCCAAACCAATACCACCAGCCCACGCCAGCTTAATCAGCTTATCTTCAGAGAACTCTTGCAGCTTAAAAACGAAGCCATCGATTTCAGTTACGAAGTTTTCAACCAACACGAGATAGTGTTTGCGATCTTCACTGTTCAATACACGTTTCAGCTCATGCCAACGACCAATGATTAGATAGTAGTCTTCTGTAATGTCTGTCGGAACTTCCCAACTTACCAAGTTGGTCATCGACGGTGAGTAAAGAGAGCTTTCGAATTCACGGATATGAGAATCATAATCAACTGATTCTATTTGAATATCATGGGCTAGACGGTAGCTCTGCATTCGCATTGAACCTGCGACGTTCACCGCTTCTGCATCATTCAAACTTGAAGCCAATGTAAAAATAGCAAAGCCTGTCGTAGCAACCGACAACAGCAGTATGGATAGCAGTGACTTAGCTATCGTACTCGTTACAGATGAAATCGGTTTTATAAGCAAAAGAGCCTTCCTATTGATAAATGACTTGCCAGCAAGATCGTATTGTCACACATCAAAAATCATAGCTCCATTCAATATGTGATCACTCGCTTCGTAATTTATTGATCTGAGACAATATATGCCCCCAATTAGCCCTAAGGGGGTATTTATACAATTGTTTCTAAAACTACACTACTTGTGAGGACAAATTACAAGATATTAATGGAATAATGACCTACAATTACAACATCTTAGCAACATCTATGGGTATCTAGTGGTAGATCTATCAAAACGCCGTCTATTTTCTAGACGAAAAGTTGATTCAAGCCAGATTCGTTTGCCTTGGATTAAAAACCTAGAAAGCTTTGCAGATGACTGCACTCGCTGCGGTAAATGCATCGAGAGTTGTGAGACTGAGATAATCATTGTAGGCGATGGTGGGTTTCCTACTGTCGATTTCTCAATTGATGAATGTACGTTCTGCTATCAGTGTGCAGACGTTTGTCCTGAACCCATTTTTACGCCAAAGCAAGGAGAGCCTTGGCAAGCAAAAGCACGTATTTCTGATAAGTGTTTAGCGCAACAAAACGTTGAATGCCGAAGCTGTGGTGACATGTGTGAACCTATGGCCATTCAATTTCAACTTAGAGCAGGCAGTGTTGCTCTACCAAAAATCGAGTTAAATGAGTGTAGCGGTTGTGGGGCCTGCGTAGCAATTTGCCCTACTTCGGCTATTCTTGTGAGTAATGCATAAAACAAAAATAACGAGAGCAATTTATGGCACTAAATGAAGTGCATATATCAAGTTTAGTCGTGCATGTGAGCCCTGAGCATCTAAATGAGATCAAAGCGGAGATCGATCAATTCGATAACGCTGAAATCTACGGAGATAGCCCTGAAGGCAAAATCATCGTGGTCCTAGAAACTGAAAACCAAGGTTTTGTAACGGACACCATCGAAGCAATAAACAACATTAAGAACGTTTTGGGGACAGCTTTGGTTTATCACCAAATCGAAACTGGACTCGACGAAACGGATTTAGAAACTGGAAGCAACAATTCTCAACTTGAGGGTGAAGTATGAAAATGACAAGACGTGCGTTTGTGAAAGCAAACGCAGCTGCATCAGCGGCAGCCGTTGCAGGTGTAACACTACCGGCAACAGCAACCAACCTGATCGCTAGCTCTGATCAAACAAAAATCACGTGGGATAAAGCGCCTTGTCGTTTTTGTGGTACGGGCTGTTCGGTACTAGTAGGTACTCAAAACGGCAAAGTGGTTGCGACTCAAGGCGACCCAGAAGCACCAGTAAATAAAGGCCTTAACTGTATCAAAGGCTACTTCCTTTCAAAAATCATGTACGGCAAAGACCGTCTAGAACAGCCTCTTCTTCGTATGAAAGATGGCGAGTTCCATAAAGATGGTGATTTCGCACCAGTATCTTGGGACAAAGCGTTCGACGTGATGGCTGAGAAATGGAAAGCATCTCTTAAGAAGAACGGTCCAACAGGTGTTGGTATGTTCGGTTCAGGCCAATGGACAGTAATGGAAGGCTACGCAGCCGTTAAGATGATGAAAGCGGGTTTCCGTTCAAACAACATAGATCCAAACGCTCGTCACTGTATGGCTTCTGCTGTAGTAGGCTTCATGCGCACTTTCGGTATTGATGAGCCAATGGGTTGTTACGATGACTTTGAACACGCAGACGCATTCGTACTGTGGGGTTCAAACATGGCAGAAATGCACCCAGTACTATGGACTCGTATTACAGACCGTCGTCTAAGCCACCCACACGTTAAAGTAAACGTACTGTCTACTTACTACCACCGTTCTTTCGAGCTTGCAGACACGGGTTACATCTTCGAACCTCAATCAGATCTAGCAATTGCTAACTTCATTGCTAACTACATCATTCAAAACGATGCCGTTAACTGGGACTTCGTGAACAAGCACACGAACTTCAAGCAAGCAACGACAGACATCGGTTACGGTCTGCGTGACGATGATCCACTACAGAAAGCAGCCGCAAACCCTAACTCAGGCGAAATGACTGCTATCTCTTTCGAAGACTACAAAGCGTCTGTTGCTGAATACACAGTTGAGAAAGCGTCTGAAATGTCAGGTGTATCTCAAGAAGACCTTATCAAGCTGGCTAAGCAATATGCCGATCCAAATATCAAAGTAATGTCACTTTGGACTATGGGTATGAACCAACATACTCGTGGCGTATGGATGAACAGCCTTGTATACAACATCCACCTTCTTACAGGTAAGATTTCTACTCCAGGTAACAGCCCATTCTCACTAACTGGCCAACCGTCAGCGTGTGGTACAGCGCGTGAAGTTGGTACATTCGCTCACCGTTTACCTGCCGATATGGTGGTTGCTAACCCTAAACACCGTAAAATTGCAGAAGATATCTGGAAACTTCCAGAAGGCACCATTCCACCGGTACCCGGCGCTCACGCTGTTCTTCAAGACCGTATGTTGAAAGACGGTAAAATCAACGCTTACTGGGTAATGTGTAACAACAACATGCAAGCGGGTCCAAACATCAACACTGAACGTCTGCCAGGTTACCGTAACCCAGATAACTTCATTGTATGTTCTGACCCGTACCCAACGGCAACAGCTCAAGCGGCTGACCTCATCCTTCCAACAGCAATGTGGATTGAGAAAGAAGGCGCTTACGGTAACGCAGAGCGTCGTACACAAGCATGGTACCAACAAGTGAAAACTGTAGGTGAAGCTAAGTCTGACCTATGGCAAATCATGGAATTCTCTAAGCGCTTCACTATTGAAGAAGTTTGGGGTGAAGAACTGGTTGCGAAAATGCCTGAGTACCGTGGCAAAACCATGTACGACGTGCTTTACAAAAACGGCAACGTTGATGCATTCCCACTGTCTGAAGCTCAAGAGCTTAACGACGATGCACAAGCTCAAGGTTTCTACGTTCAAAAAGGTCTATTCGAAGAATACGCAGCCTTTGGTCGCGGCCACGGTCACGATTTAGCACCATACGATCGCTACCACCAAGTTCGTGGTCTACGTTGGCCTGTTGTTGACGGTAAAGAGACACTATGGCGCTATAAAGAAGGTTCAGATCCATATGCTAAGAAAGGTTCTGATTGGGACTTCTACGGCAAACCAGATGGTAAAGCACTGATCATCAATGCACCATACGAAGCGCCACCTGAAGTACCAAACGATGAATACGATATGTGGCTATGTACCGGTCGTGTTCTTGAGCACTGGCACACAGGTACTATGACTCGTCGTGTACCAGAACTTTACAAAGCAGTACCGGATGCACTTTGCTACATGCACCCTGCTGACGCTAAAGCTCGTGGCCTACGTCGTGGTGATGAAGTTCTTATCGAAAACAAACGTGGTGAAGTTCGTGTGCGTGTTGAAACTCGCGGCCGTAACCGTCCACCACAGGGCTTGGTATTCGTACCATTCTTTGATGCAAGAATTCTGATCAACAAGTTGATCTTGGATGCAACGGATCCTCTGTCTAAACAGACAGACTACAAGAAGTGTCCAGTTAAGATCACTAAAGTTGCTTAAGCCCTAGGCTTAGAGAAACGATCTTAAGTATTTAATATTGCGACTACTTTTTCATCCTTTTGAAGAAGTAGTCCTCTCAAAGAATTAGCCTTTAGGCGGAGAAATTAACATGAAAAAACTGATTACTGCCCTACTATCAGCCGGTCTTTTGCTAGCTGGCGTAGCTCAAGCTGAGCTGGATAACCCTGGCGGCATTGGTGGCGTAGAGTCTTTACGTGGTGTAAGTGAGCTTGAAGCAACACGAGCAGCTGACGACTTCAAAAAGTACCCTCGCGACCAAGTGCTTGAGAGCGATTACGTATACCAGCCACCATTGGTACCTCACAATATCCGTAGCTACGAAGTCTCTCTGAACGCAAACAAATGTCTGTCTTGCCACAGCTGGAAAAATGCGAAAGAGATGGGTGCGACAAAAATTAGTGTTACTCACTACATGAACCGTGAAGATGCAGTACTTGCTGACGTTTCACCTCGTCGTTACTTCTGTCTGCAGTGTCACGTTCCTCAAGCTAATGCGAAACCATTAGTAGAGAACGAGTTCAAACCTGTTGACTCACTACGCTAATCTTAGCCGTATTGTAGAGAGGCTATTATATGAAATTATTAAAAGCGTTTTGGAAAAGACTTGCGACACCAAGCAAAGCAGCCGTAGGCGTTGTTTTGTTCTTGGGTTTCTCGGGTGGTCTTTTGTTCTGGGGTGCATTCAACACGGGTATGGAGGCAACCAACACGGAAGAATTCTGTTCTGGCTGTCACGCACCTATCGTTGCTGAAATCCAAGAGACAATTCACTACTCTAACCGTTCTGGTGTTCGTGCAATCTGTTCAGACTGTCACGTACCGCATGAGTGGACTGATAAAATCGTTCGTAAAGTTCAAGCATCAAAAGAGCTATACGCTCACTTTATTGCTAAGACAATTGATACGCCTGAGAAATTCAAAGAGCGTCGTCATCACTTAGCTGAGCGCGAATGGGCTCGTTTGAAGAAGAACGATTCACTTGAGTGTCGTAACTGTCACCAGTTTGATTACATGGACTTCTCAGAGCAGAGCCCCCGTAGTGCGAAACAACACTCGACTGCGCTAGCTTCTGGTGAAAAAACGTGTGTAGACTGTCACAAAGGTATTGCACACAAACTACCAGACATGCACGGCGTTGAAGGCTGGCAATAAGGAGCGATTGAATGAGTACTTTAGAAAGCGTAATTTGGCACATCCTAGGTTACAGCGCTATGCCAGTTATCATTCTTGGTGGCTTTGCAGCTGTTGCAGCCGTATCTCTTTGGATTTTATCTATGGGTAAAGACAAAGAAATCGATTAACAATCGAGATTCCATCAACTTCTACCAGATAATTCTGATATGAGTTGATACGAAAAAGCCACTGATTTCAGTGGCTTTTTTATTATCTGACGTTGTGTATCTTTATAATTGAATGTGACTTAACGCCCTAAGCTTCGTTTTCTGGCGCTTCTTTCTCTGCGGTCTCTTTATCAACCTGCTCTTGATCGACAATCGGCAGCACCTGTTTTACATAGTTGCCTGGCGCTTTGCCAATCACAGGATTAAGCTCTGAGCCTTGATTGAAAGGTTCGATTTTTTCGTCAGTTTCAAAACCTTGTAGCCACTGATTCCAGTGTGTCCACCAAGACCCCTCATTATGAGTCGCATTAGTTAGCCACTCATCCGCCGAGTCGTCTAGGTTGTCATTCAGCCAGAACCCGTACTTCTTCTTACCTGGATGGTTAACAATACCCGCGATATGACCAGATTCACCAAGCACGAACGTCTTGTTGCCACCGGTATTCAAGGCACCACGGTAAGTCCCCTGCCAAAGCGCGATATGATCTTCTTTCGCTGAAATGAAGTAGCTTGGTATTTTTATCTTATTGAGATCAATCCAGACACCGCCTACTTTCACGCCTTTGTCTTGAACAAGTTTATTCTCAAGGTAAAGCTCACGCAGCAAGAAATTATGGCATTTAGCTGCAACGTTAGTGCTGTCACTGTTCCAGTACAACAGATCAAACTCCATTGGGCTGCTGCCTTTTAGGTAGTTATCAATGTAGTAGTTCCAGTACAGGCTGTTTTCACGAAGCAAACTGAATGTCACGCTTAATGAACGACCATCCATGAATCCTTTAGCATCGTTCTGTTTCTCAATGGCGTTAATGATCGTTTCATTGATATATGCGCCAACCTCTCCCGGCTGAGAGAAGTCTAATAGAGTCGTAAAAAAGGTCGCAGTTTTAATGCGTTTCTTCATTCTTTTAGCAGCATAGTAAGCGACCGTTGAAGCGAGAACAGTACCACCAATGCAGTAACCTGCAGCATTGATTTGCTCTTTACCCGTGATATCTTCAATTGCCGTCACGGCTTTCGCTACGCCTTCCGTGACATAGTCACCGAACTCTAAGTCTTTTTGCGCTTCACCTGGGTTGCGCCAAGACATCATGAAGACGCTGTGCCCTTGCTCAAGCAACCAACGAACCATTGAGTTCTTTTCACGAAGGTCGAGAATGTAGTACTTATTGATGAATGGAGGAACGATCAACAAAGGCGTGGCGTTCACCTGAGGTGTTTTTGGGTAGTATTGAATAAGCTCGAACAGATCATTTTGAAAAACGACATCACCTTCCGTGTTCGCAACATCAACACCTAATCGGAAGGCATTATTGTTGGTCATACGGATCTTGAGGATATCCGCGCTCGCTTCAACGTCAGCTTGTAGCTGCTCTAGCCCATCTAGCAAGTTCTCACCATTGCGCTCAAGCGTTAGCTTCATCAACTCTGGGTTAGTCGCAATGAAGTTACTAGGAGAAAGAGCATTGATAGCCTGACGTGAAAAGAACGCCACACGTTCCTTGGTTTTCTCGTCTATGCCTTCGATTGAATTAATGGTGTCTATATAGCTTTTGCTGAATAACAAATAAGACTGCTTGATAAAGCTGTAAAACGGGTCATTTTTCCACGCTTCATCAATAAAGCGTTTATCACTGCGCTCTTCAGTAATGACGCTTTCGGTATTACCCATCAGTGCGGCATTTTGCCAAATCTTAAGTTGCTGCTCCCACCATTGAGATTGTAACTGAAGCAGAACGGCGGGTTGGTTGGCGGCTTGCTCGAAGATTTTTGACGCATCATCAAAATTCAACTCTTGCATCGCTTGATTTAGGGGAGATTGCGCGGCTTCCTTGTTTTGTTCAAAGTTTTCCCACCATTGCTGGTTTGTTTGTTGAAGTTTAACAAGGTAGTCCGAAAAGAAGTGTTGAAACATAACATGACTCCAATAATCGGAAAATCGCCACCGAGCCTCACAGTAAACACTGTGCTGACTCGATGGCGATTTTATTTATGCAGGTGTAACTGTTTTCAAGTTTTCAGTTGTTAGTGTTTCAACATCTTCTTTGAACTCTTTTGCAGCAGCTTGCATTTTTGAGCTATCACTCATCATCTGTTGAGACAATTGAGTTAGCGCTGCTAGTTGCTGGCTGTTGAACGCCGTTAGGCTAGTCACGTCTTTGATTTCAGTCACTGCTTTCATTTGCGCAAGACCCATGTTCGTGTAAGTCTGCATTGCATTCATTTGCAGTTCTGTCATCGTTTGGACGTTCTTTGCAACCAACTTGTTGAACTTTAAGTACGGTTCAAATTGCTTTTCAGTTTGGTCAGTAATTGTTTTGAAAATATCCGTGTACATAAGTAACTCCTGATGAATACATAGTTTAATAAATTTGTGTCACTATCGTTTCAGCCAACGCTCATCGATTAACTCGCGATGCTTTGAAAAGCTGATCCGATATTTAAGCTTGCTACCGATATATCAGGCTCTAACCTTCAATACCTTTTAGCAAAACAGCGGTTCCCATTCCCCCACCCACACAGAGTGAAGCAACGCCATAAGTCGTTTTCTGTTCAAGCATTTCATGGATGAGTGCAACAATAATTCGATTGCCTGAAGCACCTAAAGGATGGCCAAGCGCGATTGCACCACCATTCACATTGACCTTTGGCTTGAACTCATCAAGCGGTAAGTCATGCTGCTCTGACAATTGGTACATTACGCCAAGAGCTTGTGCTGCAAACGCTTCATTCAATTCAAACAAATCTACTTCTTCTAGAGTGAGATTCGCCTTATCAAGCGTTTTAGAAACGGCTTCTACTGGGCCTAACCCCATAATCTTTGGATCTAATCCAGACTGTGCGTAGCTCGTTAGCTCTACCAGTGGTGTCAGTCCGTATTTCGCTACTGCACTCTCTGAGGCTAAGATGATTGCACTCGCGCCATCATTGATGCCCGAAGCGTTACCTGCCGTAACAGACCCTTCACGGTCAAAAGCTGGACGAAGCTTTTGCAGACCTTCGAATGTCGCGTCTGACTTCGGATACTCATCGGTATCAAAAGTGACGGTTTGTCTGCGCTGCTTAACTTCTACAGGCACGATTTGCTCGTTAAACTTACCCGCCTCAATCGCAGCAACGGCTTTTTGTTGGCTTTCTAAGGCATAGTTATCTTGAGCTAGGCGCGAAATATTCAACGTGTTCGCGATATTTTCAGCGGTCATGCCCATGTGGTAGTGATTAAACGCATCGGTTAAGCCATCACCAACCAGTAAGTCTTTCATTGAGATGTCACCCATTTTGTGACCATTACGAACGCTCGCTGGTACCACAAAAGGAATTTGTGACATCACTTCAACGCCAGCAGCAATAACCACTTCAGCATCTTGTGCTTTGATGTGCGCCGCTGCGTCCATCACTGATTTCATTCCGCTGCCGCAAATCATGTTCACGCCGTATGCTGGTGTTTCCTCAGGAAGCCCTGCATAGATGGAAGCCTGACGAGCAACCCCCATGCCTTGACCTGCCGAAATCACGTTGCCGACGATTACTTCATCAATCGCATCTAACGAAAGATCGACAGACTCAAGTGCACCTTTGATCGCAACGCCAGCCAGTTCACCCGCAGATACGTTTTTTAGCGACCCGGTAAATGCACCAATAGGAGTGCGCTTAGCCGCAACAATAAATACTTTTTCCATCATTCCAACCCCTTCAGTTTCGCCAATTACTGCATGTACAAGCCGCCATTCACAGACAATGTTTCGCCTGTAATGTACGCGCCAGATTCACTCGCTAAAAAGCCCACTGCGTCTGCAATTTCAACAGGTGTTGCTAAGCGTTTCATCGGAATTTGGTTCTTGATTGAATCCAGTACTTCAGGCTTCATTTGCTCAACCATAGGAGTTGCTGTGTAGCCAGGGGCAATCACGTTCACGGTTACGCCGCTACGAGCGCCTTCTGCAGCCAAAGCTTTAGAAAAACCAATCATTCCAGCTTTCGCTGCTGAGTAGTTAGTCTGTCCAAATTGACCTTTAAGACCATTGACGGAAGAGATGTTGATGACACGGCAGTTACCTTTCTCACACATAGGAGCGAACAAAGGTTGAGTCACGTTGAACAGACTGTTTAGGTTTGTTTCAATCACGTCTTTCCACGCTTCGGCATCCATCTTTTTAAAGACGCTATCACGTGTAATACCTGCGTTATTGACTAGTACATCCACCGTGCCTTCTTCTTCTAACAACTTGCTTAAGCTCAGCGCACATTCCGCAGTATTGGTAACATCTAATTCAAACAATCTCACTTGATCTTCGGTGAATTGTTTTTCGTTAAACCAATCCAAGGCACATTGGTAATTTCCAGTAAAATAAGTCGCGATAACACGATAGCCGTCTGCAACTAATTTAGAGGAAATTGCTGAGCCGATACCGCCTTTTGACCCTGTAATTAAAGCAAGCTTTTTCATTAATGGTTCCATCCCTTACAAGCAATTAAATAACAATGATGTTAATAAGATAATGTCTTAGCTGATAATTAAACTTTACGTTTTGCTTTAATTAAACCCTACAACTCAAAATCAAAAAGTATTATTACAAATATAAAATATTTTCGTATTATGATTAAAAACTAGACTTGCATCCCAAAATTAATGAAATGTTGCGAACATGTAAATTAACGCAAAGCTCTGATATTAATAAGGTTTATTTAATTTTACTTTTATCAACAAGCAGATAAGCCTTTGTTAATACGAGATAAATCTATATCTCCCAGCTTGTTTCAAGAATAATGCAATGTGGGAATTTGAAATGATTGATCAC
>NZ_JBFRTN010000032.1:1104-2013 GCF_041474095.1 Vibrio sp. 10N.222.54.A3 | reverse complement strand
TCATCGCGGCTTTCCGGGGAAAGCCGCTTTTATCTTCAAGAAGAAGTAGTCGGTATCTCGATACCCATACCCCATTCGCTTGATTAGCTTTATCTTGTTGTTTATCCCTTCTAGGGTGCAGGTGTTTAGCGGATAACTTGCCGATGCGATAATACCGTGAAGATAAGGACTCAGTTTTCGTGCGAACTCTTTCAATGGCTTAATTCCACTCTCTTGTACTTGTGCCCACCAAGCCTCCCAGAGCCCTTTAGCATGTGCTTCTGATTCACAATACCAAAGCTCTTTGAGTTGTGCCCCGAGTATATAAGTGGTCATTAAGTCCTTATTGATATTCAATATTTCTGTAAGATAGCTGTCTTGCCGTGGATTTAAGTTGCCTCTACTTTTCAACAACACCCAGCGTGAGCGCTTGACCCATTGCCTCGCTTTTTTATCTTGCTTGAGTTTGTTGGCTTGGTCGACTCTGACTCTATCCATTACCTCACGACCGAACTTAGCAACAACATGGAATAAGTCGTAAACGATTTTTGCGTTCGGGCAATGCGCTTGAACTTCAAGGTCAAAAGCCGTATTCATGTCCATCGCGACCGCTTCGATATTATTGCCATGCTTGCCTAACAGCTCGAAGAACGGTCGTATGTCCTTGCGGCTACGGCCTAACCCTATCCAAATGACTTGGTGAGTCTTAGCGTCAGCAATGACCGTGGCATACCGATGTCCTTTAAAGATAGCGAACTCATCCATGACGAGTTGCCTTAGCCCCTCCCATTTCACTGACGGTACCACTTGGCGAAGTCGGCGTTTATCTATCTCTTTAATGGTGTGCCAATGTACGCTTGTTAACTGGGAGATATGCTTAATGGGAAGAAGAGGCAGCAGTTGTTCTATATAACTTTTTAAGCGCTTCGT
>NZ_JBFRTN010000032.1:0-316 GCF_041474095.1 Vibrio sp. 10N.222.54.A3 | reverse complement strand
ATTCTTCGTGTTTGAACGGAAAGTTCAACAGGAACACCGAGCAACATGGCCTCTTTTACATGACGCCATTGATACTCATGAATAGCCTCGGCCTCGAGACCACAAAGGCACTTAGCCTCAGAGTTAGGTTTAAGAGTCAGGGTAATAAGTGATGCTGTCTGGTGAGACTTTACTATTTGAAAGCCTTCCCAGAATGAAGATAGGAAAGTATGATTCGGCATGAAAACGGTAGTTTGTGTATGATTTTTGTTTGGCGACTAAACCATATCACTTACTACCGTTTTTGTTTTTAGTTCCCGCTAATCCGCGATGAACC
>NZ_JBFRTN010000031.1:0-15972 GCF_041474095.1 Vibrio sp. 10N.222.54.A3 | reverse complement strand
CTAATCCGCGATGAACCTTTTTGTTTGCTGGTCTTCAATGGTTCTCTCTGCGGCGTTTATGTCGTTTCGAAACCTGCTACTGTTAATAACAAGCGGTTTAATGATGGTGTTACAGCAAGCACTCTTTTCCTTGCTTCACTTTCTCATGTATAATTCGCGCCCTTAGATTTAGATATGATCTATTCTTGCTTCAAGTGCTGTGTAAATTCTCTAATTTACTTGGCGATGAGCGTTCTCAAAATTTTGAACATTAATGTTGTGAAAGTACTATGAAATTTATTGTTAAGCCCCATCCGGAAATTTTTGTAAAAAGTGAATCGGTGCGTAAGCGCTTCACAAGGATTCTAGAGTGCAACATTCGTAACGTTATTCAACGTCGCTGTGAAAGTGTTGCGGTATTCAACCGTCGCGATCATATCGAAGTGACGTCTGAGAGTGACCAGTACTACGCAGAAGTGTTAGAGGCTCTGACTCACACTCCAGGTATTCACCACTCTCTTGAAGTTCAACAGTCTGAGTTTAAAGACTTGCACGATATTTACGAGCAAGTACTAGAACGCAGCCGTGCTGACATTGAAGGCAAGACTTTCTCTGTTCGAGCTAAGCGTCGTGGTAAGCATGACTTTACCTCTATTGAACTTGAACGCTACGTAGGCGGCGGCCTAAACCAAGCAGTTGAGTCAGCTAAAGTTCGACTTAAGAACCCTGAGGTAACCGTTAAGGTTGAAGTGGCTAACGACAAGCTAAACCAAGTTCTAGCTCGTCACAAAGGCCTAGGTGGTTTCCCTCTTGGTACCCAAGAAGATCTACTGAGCTTGATCTCTGGCGGCTTTGATTCTGGTGTTTCAAGCTACCTGCACATCAAACGCGGCTCTAAGGTTCACTACTGTTTCTTCAACCTTGGTGGCCCAGCGCACGAGATTGGTGTTAAACAAGTGGCTCACTACCTATGGAATAAATACGGCTCATCTGCAAAGGTGAAGTTCATTTCTGTAGACTTTGAACCTGTGGTTGCTGAAATCCTTGAGAACGTAGAAGACGGCCAAATGGGCGTTGTTCTTAAGCGTATGTTCATGCGTGCTGGTGGTATGGTTGCAGACAAGTTCAAGATCGAAGCGTTGGTTACTGGTGAAGCACTAGGTCAGGTATCAAGCCAAACGCTAACTAACCTGCGTCACATCGACAACGTGACAGATACTTTGATTCTTCGTCCGCTTATCAACTGGGATAAAGAAGACATCATCGACCTTTCTCGTATCATCGGTACTGAAGACTTCGCTAAGGTAATGCCTGAGTACTGTGGTGTTATTTCTAAGAAGCCAACAGTGAAAGCGAAGAAAGGCAAACTGGAAGCAGAAGAAGCTAAGTTTAACTTTGAAGTGCTGGATCAAGTGATCGAGAACGCTCGTGTTATGGATATCCGTGACATCGAGAAAGAGAGCCAAGAGCAAGCGCCTGAAGTTGAACAAGTTCAAGCTGTTGCTGAGCACGCTATCGTTCTTGATATCCGTAGCCCAGAAGAAGAAGACGAAAGCCCACTAGAGATTGAGGGTGTTGAAATTAAACACATCCCATTCTTCAAGCTTTCGACTCAGTTTGGCGACCTAGACCAAGCGAAAGAGTACTTGCTGTACTGTGACCGTGGTGTAATGAGCCGTCTACAGGCGCTTTACCTACAAGAGCAAGGCTTCCATAACGTTAAGGTTTACCGCCCGTAGTGGTGTATTGACCAACCGTTAATCATTTTGCAAAGCCGCTTACTGAAAAGTAAGCGGCTTTTTTATTTTCTATTGTGAATGATTTACAGTAGTCAGACAGAGGCGTGAGTTTGGGCGTGCTATCGTCATGCTCAGCTTTGAAATTTTTGATTGATAGAAAGAGTGTGTTCTAAACGGGTTTATAAGTACCGAAGAAGTGTGAGTATCTTGAAGTATTCTGTTACTTTTTAGTGCAACTCAATGGTGCTATTTGTATGTGTTCAGTTGATTATTTGAGTGGGTGTCTGATTCTGTGATTGGCGATGAAAAATAATAAAGATTAATTAGCACAGCTATTGATAAACTTGTTGTTACATTTCTTTGCACATAAAAAAACACCGCCCATAAGGCGGTGTAAACAAATTTGACAGACAGGTCAAAATAAATACAGGAAGTACATGCCTCGTTTCAGTATAAACTGCAACAAAACATTTGGTAGAACTCTACCCAACTCGAAAAGAACGAGTTTGCAAACACAACATCGCAGGAGCTAAGCCAATTGATTCTAGAGAGAATCAAGCCGTTCAGGCTAGCTGCTGCGGGATGAAATATAGAATTTCTCTGGCTGCTAGGCAATGGACAAATTATAATGTTTCAGATAAAAAAAACTAATGCTTATTTAGAGAGTAACTATGTCTCGTCGATTACCCCCATTAAACTCGCTAAGAGTGTTTGAAGCTGCAGCTCGACACTTGAGTTTTACGCGTGCTGCAGAAGAGTTGTTTGTTACTCAAGCGGCAGTCAGTCATCAGATCAAAGCGCTTGAAGAATTCTTATCTTTGAAGCTGTTTCGCCGAAGAAACCGCTCTTTGCTGCTAACTGAAGAAGGTCAAAGCTACTTCTTAGATATCAAAGATATTTTCACATCACTAGCAGAAGCGACAGACAAAGTGCTGGAGCGAAGTGAGAAGGGCGCATTGACCATCAGTTTACCGCCGAGTTTTGCTATTCAATGGTTGGTACCAAGGCTCGCTGACTTTAATCAGCAAGAGCCTGATATTGATGTAAGAATCAAAGCCGTTGATATGGATGAAGGCTCGCTAACCGATGATGTAGACGTCGCTATCTATTATGGCCGAGGTAATTGGTCGGGGCTTAGAGCCGATAAGCTTTACCAAGAATACTTGATCCCTCTTTGCTCACCTTCCGTGCTGCTAGGAGTAAAACCATTAGAATCTCTCAGTGATTTAGCATGTCATACGCTATTGCATGATACTTCTCGAAAGGATTGGAAACAGTTCGCTAAGCAAAATGGCATCGATGGGGTAAACGTTAATCACGGCCCTATCTTCAGTCACTCAACCATGGTGCTGCAGGCAGCGGCTCACGGCCAGGGCATTGCTCTGGGTAACAACGTGTTGGCGCAGCCTGAAATCGAAGCGGGTCGTTTGATTGCGCCTTTTGATGAAGTGTTGGTGAGTAAGAACGCCTTCTATGTGGTTTGTCATGAGAAACAAGCCGACATGGGTCGTATTGCTACCTTCCGCGACTGGATGCTAGCGAAAGCGCAAAGTGAACAAGAGGACTTACTCGATGAATAACGTCATCATTGATGGTGAAGACAATCCCATCACCTTTATCTTTGCCCATGGTGCTGGCGCAGGCATGGAGCATGAGTTCATGCAGTCGGTAGCCAAAGGGTTAGCCTTTAAAGGGATACGAGTGATTCGTTTCAACTTCCCTTACATGATTAAACGTGCTGAAGATGGTAAGCGTCGTCCACCTGACAGAGCGCCTAAGCTACTTGAAGCCTATCAAGAGATTATTGAGCAGGTTGATGCCGATAAGCTTGTGATTGGTGGTAAGTCGATGGGAGGGCGTATGGCGAGCCATTTGTCTGAACTTGATAAGGTGGCCGCAATGGCGTGTTTAGGCTTTCCTTTCCACCCACCAGGTAAACCCGAGAAATACAAAGGTGAGCATCTGGCTGAGTTAGCAAAGCCATGCCTCATTTTACAAGGTGAGCGCGATACCTTTGGTAAGCGTGAAGAGTTTGCTGATTTTGATCTGTCTGATTCTATTCGTGTTGAATTTATTCCCGATGGCGACCACAGCTTTAAACCTCGTAAGAGTTCTGGTTACACCGAGCAGCAGAATATTGCGTTAACCGTTGAGAAGTTATCAGCGTTTATCAAAGAGGTACTCAATGAGAAGTAAGTATTTACTCACTTTTGCAGGTATCTCTGGCGCAATAGCCGTAATGCTAGGTGCCTTCGCCGCTCACGGGTTAAAAGCTGTCTTGCCAGAGTATCTGCTAGGCGTGTTTGAGACAGGTGTTCAGTACCAGTTTATCCATACACTAGCAATATTGGCGTGTGGTGCTCTGCTACAGATGAAACTTGGTGCTAAATCACAAAAATATTTTTTCATTGCGGCAATTTGCTTTATCATCGGCATCCTTTGTTTTAGTGGCAGCCTTTATGGCTTAGCACTGACAGGAATAAAATGGTTTGGCCCTATAACACCGTTTGGTGGTCTACTATTTATCATTGGTTGGGGAGTCTTCTCCTTCGCTGCTTTGAATATAAAAGAGGTAACTCAGTGAAACACGTACTACTTTATTGTCGCTCTGGTTTTGAAAAAGAATGTGCTGGCGAAATTCAAGACAAGGCAACACAACTGGAAGTGTTTGGTTTTCCTCGCCTAAAGAACAATACAGGTTTTGTATTGTTTGAATGTTACCAAGCAGGTGAAGCGGACAAGTTGATCAAAGAGATCGATTTCCAATCACTGATCTTTGCTCGTCAAATGTTGGCAGTGGCTGTTGAAATTAAAGACCTGCCAACCGATGACCGTATTTCTCCAATTCTTGAGGCGCTTTCTGAGAAAGAAGGTTTCCCTCGTTGTGGTGATATCCGTATTGAAACGCCAGATACTAACGAAGCAAAAGAGCTTTTGAAGTTCTGCCGTAAATTTACCGTGCCGATGCGTCAAGCGATGCGTGGTAAAGGCCTGATGACAGCGAAAGATAACGCTAAGAAGCCTGTGCTTCATTTATGCTTCATCGCTCCGGGCCACTGTTTTGTTGGTTACTCTTACCCAACGAACAACTCCCAGTTCTTTATGGGTATCCCTCGTCTGAAGTTCCCATCAGATGCGCCAAGCCGTTCTACATTGAAGCTAGAAGAAGCATTCCACGTATTCATCCCTCGTGATGAGTGGGACGAGCGTTTGGCTCCAGGTATGTGGGGTGTTGATTTAGGTGCATGTCCAGGTGGTTGGACTTACCAATTGGTTAAGCGCTCGATGTTCGTTCACTGTGTTGATAACGGCATGATGGCAGACAGCCTAATGGAAACAGGTCAAATCAAGCACCATATGGTGGATGGCTTTAAATTCGAACCTGACCGTAAGAACGTGACTTGGATTATCTGTGACATGGTTGAGAAGCCAGCTCGTGTTGCTCACTTAATGGGGGAGTGGATCATCAAAGGCTGGGCGAAAGAAGCATTGTTCAACCTTAAACTGCCAATGAAAGGCCGTTACGATGAAGTACTGCAGGATATCGAGAACCTGAAACAGTTCCTGATTGATAACAAAGTTAAATTCAAGATGCAGGCGAAGCACCTTTACCACGATCGCGAAGAAATCACGGTACATATTCAGTCGCTTTCGAATATCTCACCGTACTAATATTTACATTAGTGTGTCAGTGATAAAGAAAATGCTCCTTTAAGGGGCATTTTTTGTATCAATATCGTCGAGTCACAGCGAGTTAAACTTTCGCTTCGTAACGAATGTCTTGCAGGTTGAATCCAAGGTCAATATCGGTTTTGAGTGCAGAGACTTGCTTACACACACGTGCTGATTCAATGTGTTCATCAAACTTCTTACGATATTTCTTCGGTAAGTCTTCCGCCTGAAAGGCCGCTTCGATATCCGGGTAAGTGGTTAAGATTTCTTTTGCAGCTTTTGGTCCTATACCTGGAATCCCCGGTACTTGGCTAGAGCTCACACCGGTTAAGCCCCAGTAATCTGCAAGCTGCTCAGGTTTAACGCCAAACTCAGCTTCGATAAAGGGTTTGTCTAGCCAGCGGTGTTGGAAGTAATCTCGGATCTGCAGAGTGGGTGATAGCAGTTGGCAATACCCTTTGTCTGTCGAGATGATGGTGACGGTTTCTCCGTGGTCTGCCACTTTCTTGGCCAGTGTTGCGACTAGATCATCTGCTTCATCGCCATCAGACAGCAGTGAATCAATGCCTAACTCCCACCAAGCCTGTTGGATAGCATCAAGGCCTTTCATCAATGGTTCTGGCATTGGCTTACGGTTCTGTTTATAAGCTGGTAGTACTTCAGCGCGCCATCCTCGGTCTTGTAAGTGATGATCAAAAACCGCGATGATGTGGGTTGGCTTTGATTCAGTCAGAATCTTATTGAGAGTGCGAGTAGTGGTGGTGATAGTTCTTGCTATATCGGTTGGGTCCGGCTGAACAGAGTGCACGCGTCGGATGAGGTTTAAGGCATCGATAATAACAAGATGGATAGACATAAGTTTCCACTAAATAGGCAATAAAAAAGGGGCTGTTAGCCCCTTATAGTAACGTATCACTTGGTGAGTTGAAACGTTAGCGACGTAAACGTCATAACCTGATTAACTTTATGTCTGCCAATTGGTTATCACTCACTTAGTTACTCGTTAATGAGTGTGCTTAATCGTTTGGTGCGATTTTATAGCAAGGCACGTAGTCCGTACCGCCCGGTAGCTTCATTCGATGTTGCTCAACAAAATCGTTTAGCAGTTGGTCCATTTTGGTCATTAGCTCTTTGTCGCCATCAATTAGGAATGGGCCGTGCTTCTCGATCTCCAGAATACCCTCTGCTTTGACGTTACCAGCCACAATGCCTGAGAACGCTTTACGTAAATTAGCGGCTAGGCTTTCTGTTTTTTGGTCCATATGAAGATCAAGCGCCGCCATAGATTCGTGTGTTGGGTCGAATGGCAGTTGGAACTCAGGCTCAATATGCAGTGACCAGTTGTAGCTGTAGGCATCACCGGTCTCTTTACGGTGAGAACGCACATCTGGCATCGCTTGTTTCATGATTTTCGCAGCGCGTGCTGGGTCATCAATCACGATCTCGTAATGTTTCTGAGCATCAGGCCCTAGAGTTTCCCCAATGAACTTATCGATTGAGCGGAAGTAAGCCTCACTCTCTTTCGAGCCCGTTAACACAATCGGCATTGGCTGTTCGGCGTTATTCGGGTGCATCATGATCCCTAAGATGTACAGCAGCTCTTCGGCCGTGCCGGGGCCGCCTGGGAAAATGATGATGCCATGTGCCATACGAACAAACGCCTCAAGACGCTTCTCAATATCTGGCATGATCACCAGTTCGTTGACGATTGGGTTTGGTGGCTCAGCCGCAATGATCGAAGGCTCGGTAAGCCCAAGATAACGATGATCGGTGTAACGCTGCTTCGCGTGACCAATGGCAGCCCCTTTCATTGGGCCTTCCATTGCACCCGGTCCACAACCGGTACAGATATTCAGTTCACGGAGGCCGAGCTCATTACCGACTTCACGAGTGTATTGGTATTCGCTGGCATTAATAGAGTGACCACCCCAACATACAATCAGGTTAGGCTCGATGCCTGGCGTCAACGCACCTGCATTTCTCAAGATACCAAACACAAGGTTAGTAATGTGAGTGGCATTAGTCAGGTTGAGCCTTTGGTTATCGGCTAAGTGCATGTTGACGTAAACAATGTCACGCAGCACTGAAAATAGGTGCTCTTGAATACCCTTGATGATTTCACCATCGACAAAGGCATGCTCTGGTGGGTTGCTTAGTTCGAGCTTAATACCACGCTCACGGCGAACGACTTCGACATCGAACGACAGATATTTGTCGAGCAACTCTTTGGAGTTGTCGGTATGGCTACCCGAGTTCAGGACCGCTAACGTACAGTTGCGATACAGTTGGTACAGATCACTAGACGCGGTTTTCTTAAGACGCTCAACCTCAAGTTGAGAGAGTAAATCCATGCTACCGGCAGGGCTGATATGAGTGATCATAGTGCCTCCTTGTTGAAAAGAGCAGAGGACGTTGAAGTGACCCTCTGGCTCGAGAGTGAGAAGCAAACGTTGAAAGTGTTTGGTTAAAGGTGGGGGAGAGTTAACCAGACGAAACGGATACGACAGCGTTGCTTGCCAAGAATGCTTGTTAAGCGAATGTTAATCATTAGCTTAGCAAACATTGAGGGAAATGGTATGTGATAAGTATTTGAAAAAATGAAATAAATTAAATCTAGGGCTGGCCTAGTGCCAAACAAGTTGGTTATTACCGCGTTGTTTTGCTTTATTTAGTGTTGTATTGAGTCGCTCTAACACTTCTTCAGGTGTATCTGACTCTTTAAACTGAGTACTTGCCGCGCATAAAGTAATCGTGATTTGTTGGTCACGGAACTTAAAGGGTAAGCGGCTTACTTGAGTTTGAATGTTTTGAATCACTTGGTGACAATATTCATCGGTTTGCTCTGGCAATAGTAAGACAAATTCTTCACCTGAAAAACGCGCCACAGTATCGGTCGTGCCTGCTTCTTTGGTGATGGTTCTTGCGATGATCTTAAGCGCTTTATCGCCGGCGGTATAACCAAAGCTATCGTTAATGGCTTTGAAGTTGTCGATGTCCAGAAGTACTACGCGCAGTGAGTGTTGTGCGCGGATCCAGCGGCGATACTCAAGCTCTAAGCGATCAGTAAAGGCAGTGCGATTGTAAACCTTGGTTAGAGGATCAAGCAGCATACGCTGAGCCTGATCTTCCAAGCGCTTACGGTAATCTTGCGTCACTTCATAGAGTGAATCTAACTGAGTCTTTCCGTAACTCATTCTCTCTATCAGAGCTTGTTCTTTTTGCTCTGCGTGGTTCAGCCTTTCCGAAAGAGAGGCGATTTCACTGAGTAGCGGATTAATCGACAGCTTTAAACTATCAATATCTTTCGCTTTATCTACCGAGCTTTGGCTTCTAGTGACTAGTTCATTTAACTCAGAGTTTAGACCTTGTCGGTGCTCAAAGTAGCTCTGGCTCTGGTCGGCATTTTGGTCTGCCGTTTTGATGCTGGACGCTAAAGAAGAATTAAGCTGATCGATGAATTGTTCAGACTTCTTACGTTCTAGGTTGGTGCCTTCAATAACCAGTTTGAGGATCTGAAGTGTTAGCTCAAGTAGGTTTTGTGTGGAAACACCAAGCAGCAGCTTCGCTCGAATATCGGTAAGCAGATCACCCGATTCACCCTCGAAGTCGAGTTCAGTGATCAGATGTTGTAGTTCGTTTGATAGGTCGGAAAGGAGCTCTTGTTCCGGAGAGTGCGCAGCGTCAGCAAAATGGGTGCGTGAGTTATTCGCCATAATCTTTATGGCACGCTCATAAATACCGAGAAGTTTCATGGCGTGGTCGACTTTCTGACTGCCATTGCATTCGGAGAAGCTAAGTAAGTTTCGTAGGTCGCGTTTGAGCTGTGCTGGAAGGCCAGTTATGCGCTGCAGCGTTTCCCCACTGTGCTTAATGCTATCGTCCAGATACCCGTTCTGTTTATCCATAGCCAACGTTTTCTGCTTAAGCATCCTTTCTAATACTGCCAGTTTTGGGATCATTGAGCTAATGTCTTTTTGCTTTTCTAGCTCTTCCCTAAGGGCAATGAGGTTTTCATCTAAATGGCTGTTACTACCAACACATGCATCACTTAAAGACGTGACGATACGCTTTAGAACTTTCTGTTCTCTAATAAACTTGAACGAGGTGTCTCTTTGCGTCAAACGGACCTGCTCCAACTGAGATTTCAGCTGGTGGAGTTGCGCCTGAATGTCTTTTTCAAGAATGCCCATAGATGTATTTATTAGCGCCGCGTAGACCGATCTCGATCATTTTGATGAAATTCCGTTACATCGATAATAACAAAACTAAAAATAAGGTCACGACTTGCTGCTCTTAACCGCTCGCAAATCAGTCATCTTTTAGCATTTTTTTGATGTTGTCCTCATTCTGGTACGAGGATTGTATTTTTATTAACCCTTGATTAATCGCATGTTTACACGCTTCTCTTATGTTACCAGTTGCAAGGCTCGCTGCTGGTGCATTATCGATAGCTTTTAGATAGACCCATTGGCTACTGCGCTCTTTGAGACTGATCTCACGGGCGAGATTGGTCGACATCAACAATACGTCGAGCAGCTCTTGATCGTTAATTGCGGTGTAAGCACGTGGCAAGAATGGGTAGTCAGCGATGCCCATACGGACCGTTCGGTTGATGTTTCGCTCTGTTTCGAAGTCATTCACCCAAGACTGAATCTTTCTGAACATGTCCTCAGGCGACAAATCACGGTCCGCGTTTGGCTCGATATAAAGCAGGTTCGCATCCGAGAAGTGGTAGACACGAGCTGGGCCTTCAAGCTTAGATTTTAGGAATTCACCGAAAGCGTCTTCCAGTTCTAGACCGGCTTTGTAACCGTTCTGCGTGTACATATTGCGTAAGAACGGTAAATCAATCATCACGAAGCGTAAGCGGTCGTTGAGTGGCTCATGAATCAATTCGCCAAGTTGCCACTGTTCGAAGGTCTGGCTGGTTTGTTCCAGCGAGTTAGAGAGCTTCGCATTGAGCATTCTTAAGTTCGGAAGCTTTGAACGTGAGTGCGTAAATAGGTCGGTGCGCAGTGAGTCCACTTCTTTGGCTAAGGTTTGAATGAGATAGCCACGGCGCAGAACAAAGAAGAACAAGACAATGCTGAACAGGAATAGGGCGAACGATATTTTTTGGAACTTACGATGCTCCAGTTTGTATTGCTCTAGCTCTTGCGCTTGGCCTGCGTAGTGCAGGGTTTGTTCGGCAAATTCTTTCTGTTGACGGAACGCGTCTTCGCCAACACGGTTGAGTTTTTGCTGCTCTAGAGAGACAAGGCTGTTGTATTGCTTGAGGTTTGCCAATGCTTGCTGTGGACGACCTGCCTGTTCATAACCCAAAGAAAGTAAGTAGTACGAGCGTTGTGAAAGGCGCATGTTCTCTATCTGGCGTGAGATCTCAAGTGCACGTGTCGCATGCTTTATGACGTCTTCGCTTTCTTGTAGGTGATACGCTAACCCTGCAGATAACAGTGCAGCACGGCCTTCCAGCTTTGGAATGTCGGTATATTCCAGCAGCTCAAGGGCACGGGTTAGGTACTGTTCTGCTAGAGGGTAGTTATAAAGGCGTAAGTAGGTCGCCGATAGACTTAGTCGGATATCAATGACTTGGTGGATATCTCGGTCAGTGCTTTCGTGATCAAGAACGTTGAAGAAGTGTACCAAGGCAAGGTTATATTTCCCTTGATAGAAGTACACATCCCCCATTTTCTTAAGCACTTGTGCTAAGACAGGCGAGTTTTCAAAGTTGTCATAGAAATCAGCGGCTTGAGATAGGTGTTCTAACGCTTTATCCAACACTTGGCGCTCAAAGAAAAGCTGCGCAAGTAGGCGGTTGACCTTGGCCAAACGTGAACTTAGATTGCCCTCTACTGATTTCCAGTAGCCATACAACAACTCGGATAACGCGTGGTTGTACTCTTTGTGAGTCAGATAAAACTCGCCGACGGAGATATGGTAGTCGATGGTGACTTTTTCAGAGTAACGTTGATCGAGATAGGTTTTGGCTTCTTGATAGAACTTTTCGGCTTCATCGATCTTGTTGTCGTAAGAGGCGATGTCGGCTTTCAACATGATCAAGCGATAGGTAATGCCTTCCGTTAAGCGTAAGGTTTTATTCACCGACTCTAGATTTGTTTCAATGTTAGTGAGCTCTGATTTTGCTTTGGCTGATTTTCTATCACTCAGCCAAAGTAAGCGAACTTTTAGGATCTGAAGATCTATTTTTAGGTAATCAAGCTTATAGGTTTGCGCTAGCTCGGAGGCTTTGTCGATGTGCTGAATCGCAATACGCATATTGCCAAGGTTGTATTCCGCTTTGGCTAAGATCTTATACGCATCGATACTGCTGTTTGGTGTTCGAATCGAGGAGTCTGTCTCTTCGCGAGAAATAGCTGAAGGGCTTTTCTCGCGTTGATCAGAAAGGACACGCAGCGTTAGGTAGCTGTTGGCCATTTGTTTTGCTTGGCTCGGCTCGATCTCAACCAAATTATTGGCTTCATTGAGTAGCGCCGACGAATAAACCGACGCATTGACCGATGTGCTTAAGCTTAAAATAAATAGACTAACAACGTATAACCAACGCATTTCAATGTCCCTTTAAAGATTTGGTAGGTTCAAATAAGTGTGGGTGGTTCTCGCCTGATTATTGGCGAGCCATACGCTTATTGTGGCTTGGTCTATCTTGCTCTGTTGAACGGTATGGGTTGATATCCAGACCACCACGACGTGTGTAACGTGCGAACACAGTTAGCTTCGAAGGTGCACAGTATTTCATGATGTCAGTGAAGATACGCTCAACACATTGTTCGTGGAATTCATTGTGCTCACGGAAAGAAACTAAATAGCGTAGCAGAGCTTCACGGTCAATTTGCTTACCAGAATATGCGATCTCAACGCTGCCCCAATCCGGTTGATTGGTGATCAAACAGTTCGACTTCAATAGGTGGCTGTGCAGTGTTTCTTCAACGTCTTGTTCGCCAGCAGCGCCTTCAAGCAGCGACGCTTCAAAGTCGTAGCTAGTGATTTGGATGTCTTGGTTGTCGATACAGTCACCTTCCATCGTCACGATAGGTTGGTTAGTGTAGTCGGTTACTGAGTTTACATTCACAATCACCGTTTCGCCTGCACATGCCGACAAGTCTTGGGTCAGGCGCTCGGTTACTTGATCCCAGTTTTCAAATTGAGTCTGGTTGTAGCTGTTCAGGTACAGCTTGAAAGATTTTGATTCAATTAAATTTGGGCTGGTTGCTGGGATGAAAACTTCACCGACAGCCACTTGTGGTAGACCATTGGTGTTTAGCCACGAAAGCTCGTACATCGTCCAAATATCATGACCAACAAAAGGCAGCTCGCCGTTTAGCGCAAGATCATCGCGATTAAGGCTACGAGGCACTGGTTGCAATAAACTTGCATCGTATTGGTTAGAGTACTCAGTTTTTTGGCCAAGGGTTAAACCCGCTAGCTCTTTTGCGTCAGAATATTTGCTCATACTTTGGTTTCAAATTCGATTAGAATGGGGTCGATTTTACTGAATCCCCCTTACCCTGTCATTAAGTCATCGCTTAATCGGCGCGGAAAGGGCTCGGATTCTATTTATTATTTTGTGTTTAGGAGATTTTCATGACTCAACGTGCTCAAGACGCACTACTTTCTTTTAGTCAGCGATACGTTGACGCGTGGCAACAGCAACACCAAAGCTTACCTCGCAATGAGGAGTTGGTGGACGTGGTATCGCCATGTGTAGAAGAAAAGAGCGGCGATGCCGTGTTATGGAAGCACTATCCACGTGAGCAATTCGCGGATTTCACCAACGTTGAAACTGGCATTGAATTAACGCTGCACGAAGACATCAAAACCTTCTACGGTGCGCAATACAGCGCAGACATGAACGCGACCTTCGACGGCAATGAACTGACTCTATTACAGATTTGGAGTGATGAAGACTTCGAATGCCTACAAGAAAACATTTTGGGTCACCTAGTAACTCAGCGTCGCTTGAAGCTAAAACCAACGGTTTTCATTGCCGCGACCGATGCTGAGCTGGATGTTATCTCTATCTGTAACCTAACGGGTAACGTGATTTTGGAGCGCTTAGGTACCAAAAATCGTGATGTGCTCGCCGAGACATTGGCAGAATTTTTAGAAAAGCTACAACCAGCGGTATAAATAGATGTACGTACTAGAACTTCAATTTGAGTGTTTTGATAACACAACGGTAAGCGCTGTCGACAAGGCGGTTAATGGCTTAATGGATGCACTTCGTTATAACGGACAAGTGTTAGGTCGTGAGTTCCCAATCGTGATGGGCGATGGTGAATTCTATGTTCGCGTTGTGTGCCCGGAGCAAGATAGCTTGCACCCGCGTAATCACTCAGACTTTGTGAAAGTGTGTTTTGATCGCTTGTCTAACGCGAGCCTACTAGCGCCTAAAATGCGTTTGCTAGGTCGAGATCTGAACTCAGAAGAAGTGGCAGAAGATGAAACACCAAGCTGGCAGGTGTTATACACGACATTCGTGCACACCTGTTCACCGCTGCGTAGTGGCGATAGCTTGCTACCAATCCCTTTGTATCGCAATCCACCTACCTTCAATGGCGACCATAAAGCCGTGTTGAAATGGCAGACCGAATGGCAAGCCTGTGATGAAGTACAAATGGGTGGTGGTTGTCGCGCGGAACATGCAACGCTAACCGAGATCAGTGACACGAAGAGTGTGCTGTTTAAACGCGGTTGGGGTCTAAGAGGGCGCATTGAGTATCTGACTAAGGTTCCAACCTACTACTACTTATACCGTGTCGGTGGGATCAGCCTGAAAGATGAAAAAGAGCGCAAATGCCCGCAATGCGGTGGTGAATGGCTGCTAGATGCGCCTATCCACGATATTTTCTATTTCAAGTGTGATGACTGCCGATTGGTGTCAAACATCTCTTGGGATCATCTTAAGTAATCCGTAAAGCTTAATTATCGATTCAAGGTATCGAAGTGTTGATCAATACTTCGATACTTATGCCTTTGTTTTCTCCCTGTTAGCTTCTCATCTGTTTCTCTTTCTCTTTCTTTAGCCTCCATATTGAGTATTAATCAGTATTGGGTTTTGCCAATATTGTCGAACCTATTTAGCTCTTAAATGCACACATTTTGTGCTGTATGTCTCTCTCTGTAGCTCTCATGTATTCACCAAAATAATTCCACACCCATCAACTTTTGATCATTTCAATAGTTAACTGGATCACAGTAATCAATCAGTTCCCTTTCAATTTATATTCCTCCTAATATAAATGGGATCGATCCCATGGGAATGTTCCCATTTATAGAAGTAACGTAATTCTAGATCTTAAAGGAATGGACGATGAAACTGTTACCTATTGCTGCTGCACTCTCTACTGCTTTACTTGCACCTAATTTATACGCTGATGAAACCACGCCGTTGGAGTTTAATGGCTACATGCGCGGCGGCGTTGGCCTGAGTAATGAAGGCGGTTCAAATAGTAAATGGGAGGTGAGTAAAGTTGGACGACTCGGCAACGAAAATGACCTGTATGGCGAGTTTGGTTTTAGAAAAGAAGTGTATGCTGAGGACGACGTTTCATTTTTAGTTGATTCCATGTTGTCGTACTGGCAAGGCCAAGATGAGAACGCGGCGGATAAAAGCGTGGATGTAGTTCAGCTCAATGTTCAAGCTGTAGGGCTTTTTGAAGATAAGGACATTGGCATTTGGGCGGTTGAGCGCTACTACCAACGTCATGATGTACACATCGTTGATAACTACTACTGGGATGTGAGCGGTATTGGTGCAGGTGTTGAACACATCAATATGGGCCCAGGTAAATTATCGGTGGCTTTGATTCAAGATACAGTGACAGGCGATGTGTTTGATGGCAAAGAAACCACAGCCATGATTGCTGATATACGTTATGCGGGTATTCCATTGTGGAACAATGCGGATCTTGAGGTTGGTATTGATATGAACTTTGCCAATGAAAAGCAAGGTCAAACGGTCGATGCGGATGACAGCGTAATGCTAACGGCGAGCTTGAATCAAAACCTATCTGGCGGCTTCAACAAAACCATTCTACAGGTTGCTAACTCTGGTTATGCCGAGCAGATGACGACTTTTGGAACGGGTAAAGGCATCGTTCGTGATGCAAACAACAATGACGCCGATGGCTTCCGTTTGATTAACTGGGGCGTGCTTGCGATTGGTGAGAACATCGAGTTTGGCCACACTGTGCGTTATGCCGCGTCAACCGGTGTGGGTGCTAATAATAGTGATGATGACTCTTTCAGTGCCGTCATTCGTCCGCTTTATAAGTGGGACAAGCGCATGCGTACCATCCTTGAAATTGGTGGTTTTGTAGAAACGATTGATAACCAAGATGGGGCAGGTGGTAAATTCACAATCGCTCAGGCTTGGGTTCCACAAGTGGGTTTCTGGTCTCGTCCTGAATTCCGTATCTTCGCCACTTACTTGAATGATGCTGAAAACGACAATGCCTTCGGTGAAGGTAAAAACAGTGAAATGAGTGTTGGTATGCAAGTGGAAGCTTGGTGGTAAGTCGAACTTCCTGGTAAATCCTAACCAATAAAAAGGTTCATCGCG